>CAZLAF010000003.1:0-104871 GCA_964557445.1 uncultured Candidatus Saccharibacteria bacterium | reverse complement strand
CTAACGCCAGCACCACACTCGTGGGTACTGATACGAGCCAGACGCTGACGAATAAAGGGATTGATGGTGGAGATAATACGCTTACGAATATTGCAATTGGTTCGCTCAACACTACGGGCACGGCGAGTAATAATACATATTTGCGAGGTGATGGGGCGTGGGCTGCTGCAATTAACGCTGTCTATAGCGAAAATGTAGGTGACGGCACTAGTACAAGCTATGTGATAACACACAATCTCGGTACGCGTAACGTCAATATTAGCCTATACGATGCTATTACATACGAAGAAGTGAATTGTGACAAATTCCGAACTAGCCCTAATACGGTGACGCTGACGTTTGGCGCGGCGCCTGCAACCAATGCGTACGTATGTGTGATATCAAACGGCTCAATGTCGACAACACTCAATTCGACTGACATCAACGACTCTACACTGTTTGGTCGAAGCCTTCTCACGTCAGTAGATGCTGCAGCAGCACGAACTGCTATCGAGGCTGTTGGGGCGTCGAGCCACGATACGTTGACCAACAAAACGATTAATGGCGCCAATAATGCTATCACCAATCTCGGCATGACAGCCGTGAATTTTGTGATCGACGAAGATAATATGGCATCAAACTCGGCAACATATGTACCGACGCAGCAGAGTGTCAAAGCATACGTCGATAGCAGTATTAGTACTGTTGATTTGTCGAGTAAAGAAAACGTGATTGCTACTGGTACTACGGCGCAGTATTGGCGTGGTGACAAATCGTGGCAGACGCTCAATAAGGCCGCTGTAGGGTTGGGTAGTGTAGACAATACATCCGATGCTACCAAAAATTCAGCAGCCGCAACTCTGACGAACAAAGACCTGACTTCGGGCACCAATACATTCCCAACCTTTAATCAAAATACGACTGGCAATGCTGCGACGGCAACAGCACTTCAAACGAGCCGTACTTTTAGGACAAATCTTGGCAGTACTGCCACTGCTGGTTTCGATGGTTCGGCCAATGTAACACCAGGCGTGACAGGTACACTGCCAGTGGCAAATGGCGGTACTGGCGCTACTTCGCTAGCCTCGGGTAATGTTCTCACGGGTGGTGGCACTGGGGCGGTAACCGCTACCAAGGCCGCGCCATCGGGTGGGTTTGTAGGTACAACCGACAATCAAGTGCTGACCAACAAGACAATAAGCATATCTGACAATACGATTACGGGTGCCGTGCAAGGATCGGTCAACGGCACAACGACTTCGTTGACGCTTTGGACCGGTACGCAGGCACAATACAATGCGATTGGCAGTAAAGATAATAATACGATATATGTAATTACATAATATGGCTATAAATATTGGGGCAAATAAAATTTCGAATATACGGCGGGGGAGTGCCGCGGTGCGACGTGTGTATAAAGGCATGCAAATGGTATGGCCGCCGCAAGTGGCGTTTGATTCTATAGGCGGTGGCTCGACAGGTAAAAAGAGCAGCGGCGGTACATGGTCTTGGTCGCATACGGTCGCATCAGATGCAACAGCGGTAGTCTTGTGGGTGGGTGTGACGTTTACGTCTACCTCTCAAAGTCACACAGCGACTTTTGGAGGTGTGACGATGACACAGTTTACGACAGATCTATTTTTGACGTATAATCCGTTTCCGTTTTTTACGACGTATCGCTATTACATTATGGGGTTTGTGTTGATGAATCCGCCGACTGGCAGTCAGACGGTAAACCTAACTCTGACTGGGGGTAATGTGTGGGTGGCGGCAAATACTGTCGCATATAAGCATGCTACATCGTACGTCACGCCAACAACGAGTAATATATCTGGTGCCTCAGTGTCGTCAATCACAACAAATGTAACAAACACCATACAGAGCGACATGGTGTCTCAAGCGTTTAGCACAAGTTTGGCGGCGGGTACAGGATTTTCATCATATAGCCAGACGCAGCGACAGTTGATTAGTGCAGTAAACGACACCAATCAGCCATTGATATTTGGTGATGCAATTGGCAATGATGGTACGGTGACGTTTTCGGCAAATCATACTGGTGCATTCTCTGCGGGTGCAGGCATCATACTCCGCTCGTTACCGTAAGGGCTACTTTGACTCACCAAACCGAAACTACTATCATAAAGACAATACATAGCGAGGGAAAAAACTATGGCGCAAAAACAACTTGGTACGAACCCAGCCGTTGACGTCGACATTGCTACTAAAGCGTATGTCGATGCTTTGGTAGGCGGTGGCGGTAGCTCTGCAGCCACGCTTATCCGGGGCACGACCGCAACCGCTACAGCCACCGCTGCCAAAGTGGTGACTGTGTCGACACCTAGTGACTACACGCCATCAACAGGTGATATGATTGCTGTTTCCTTTACTGCTGGGCAGACTGCCGCGAGCCACACGCTCAATATCAATGGCACTGGTGCAAAAACAGTATTAGCTGGTGGGGTCGCTCCCGTTGCACTGACAGCGTATGCAGGGGCAAATGGCATACTCTTCTATCTCTACGACGGTACGAGCTACCACATGATTGGTACGGTGCGCGACACCAACACTACCTACAGCGAGATTTCCGAAGCAGAGATAGATGCGGGTACTGCTTCGACAGCACGGGCGATTAGCGGGCGACGGTTGGCGTATGCATTGACTAATCGGCCAGAGGTTCATATTGGAACGACACCGCCAGAGGATACATCGATGCTGTGGGTGGATACGAATTAGATGTCGATCAGTTTCATAGGAGCTCATCAGCAGGCGGGAGCTTCGATTGCCGGCTCGCTCGGCAACGCCGTGGGCGATTTATTGATCGCACACTCGGCTCGACATTACAGCAATATTCCACCGAGTTTGGCGCCAGGATGGACGTATCTAGACAGTATCGGTACCGGTAGCGCATCGTCGCTGGTTGCTTATCGAATCAGTGAATCGACAGACGAGCTATCAGGCACTTGGACTAATGCCGAGATGTTGCAGGTCGCCGTATATCGTGCCGACAGAACGTGGCTGCAGCCTATCATTTCTAGTGGTAATGGGTCTGCACGACCTGCTGTTTTTCCGGCGCTTACCCTAGAGGATGCGTCCGAGTCGTGGATCGTTCGGACAGTTGCAGGCTTTGGGGATTTTGTCGGAAACACTTTTAATGCACCTCACTATGGGGAGCAGCGCACTATAGTCGGCGGAGATGCTACTCCATTATTACGAATAGTCGATAGTAATGGCTCTGTTGTAGCTAACCCTAGTGCCTTCAACCAAGACTACAGTACATATGCCGGTAGCACCTCTTGGCATGCTCGCACTATTCAGCTCCGCGAAGCTGTCGAGCCGTCTGCAAAGCTACATACATTCACCGACGACTTCGAGAACCCTCTCGACCCCAGTAAGTGGACTATCGAAGCCAACTACGACAGCGGAGTCGAGATCAAAGCATCTTCCGGTCTGCTGTCGTACCATTCCGATGCTGGGGCTAACACGATGTTCACGAACGAGTATTACGACTTCAAGGATTCTCATGCCCTGATTCAATTTGTAGCCTTTATGGAGGCTCCGGTGGGTCATGGTAAGAATTTCTCGTTTATACTCGGTAACGACAGTGACAGTTTTGGGTTTATAATTTACGAAGATGAAGACAGTGGTGACGTCACCTTGATGGCAGCTGACGTGAATTCTTTTTTTGGTTTTCCGAACGAGTTTAGTTTCGAACCGGTAGCAACCCCCTACGACCCCGTTGCTCATCAGTGGTTGCGCATCCGAGAGAGCGGAGGTGTTATATACTTTGAAACCGCCGCAAACGCAGGGGAACTTAATTGGCAGGCGTTCGCTTCGGGCGTCCACAGCATATCCAATCTAAATGTCCGCTTAAGTATCGGAACGTTTCTCGGTTGGGGGTCTTTCTTCGCCGACAATCTTAATACTCTACCTGTAGCTCCCCCTGGCTTGTCAGTGAAGCAGTATGTATCAGGTAACTGGGAGCGAATAGGCGTGCTGAAAGGTTACAATGGCTCTGATTGGGTAAGCGCCAAAGCTTGGGATGGTACGAAGTGGATACCTGAAGCAACTGAAGCGGCTTAAGAACCGATGGTGTATCATTACTAGTCCAGACTCGTTTGTAACTGACGGCTTAATTACAGTGACTGGTGCAGGGGAGCCTTCACAGGAGGCAGCTTTTATGACGGTGAATTTGCCAATGACCACACCCTGAATGGTGAATTACATGTAGGCGGCATCGGGGGTAAGGAAGGAGATTATGGGGATCCGGGGCAGCCGGGAACTGCCCCAGGTGGCGGTGGTGGTAATAGTGATATTGGCTTCGGAGGTGCTGGTGGCCATGGCGCCGTGTGGATTTTTGCCAGACAGTCAGAATAACTATAGCCGACCTATATAGCAACCAGTTTATATATTGACAAATATAACCACAAGTGCTATAATGCATATTGTAAGGATATATAAAAACAAAAAAACATGTACAATCCGACTAATAAGCCAGTAAACTACCACGACGATAACCGTGTGTTGCGCTATTTATTGCACAATGTTAAGGGTATTAGCCCTGTGTCTGGTGGCGTGTGGGGTGAAGCGCTTGTGAGCGAGTATGACCCGGCTTCAACAGGGGTGCTGACAGCCGATAACTTCGATTTCGACATCGGTACTTAAGCCTTTCCTATGCTATACTAATCACGAGACCTTTAGGAGGTCGTATTATGTAGTGGGGGGTAGGTGTTAGCCACGAGATGCTTGTTTTTACAGCAATCGCCTAGCGTATTTATAGCGCGCTACCTTTATTTGTACCGATCGACATCAGTCGGTCTTGTTTGCGTTGGCAAAAATATTTATGAGCTAATAGTAACAGATACTTTGAAAGGAGGGCGCTACTGATGGCTGAGCAGCGTCTTCCTCGTGTTGATCAAGACGATGGTATATGGGGAGATATCCTTCTTCAGTACTTGACGAAGGAGCACTATAACAACGACACGGACAATGCTGATAATGGCGGGCATCAGTTTGTGACAATTCGTGCTGGTACTACGAGTGCGCCGCCGCTTCGGCTGTCTTCTGGGTCTCTCACGACTATCCCTGCTATCGGTGCTATTGAGTTTAATACGGATACTTTGTATTTCACGACGTCCGGATCTGTCCGTAAAATCGTTGCGACATATGACACGACTGGAGTTACTGGCGACCTACATTATCGCAATAGTAGTAGTGGTTTGTCTCGGTTGCCGATTGGCGGCCCCAACAATATCCTCACCGTGTCGGGCGGTGTACCTAGTTGGACAAGCAGTATTGCTCAGTCGGCGGTGACGAACCTGACGACGGATTTGGCAGTCAAAACAGATAAGTCAACGCT
This sequence comes from uncultured Candidatus Saccharibacteria bacterium, assembly GCA_964557445.1. Classification (GTDB taxonomy): domain Bacteria; phylum Patescibacteriota; class Saccharimonadia; order Saccharimonadales; family Saccharimonadaceae; genus UBA2112. The sequence continues at coordinate 99,536 of CAZLAF010000003.1, read as the reverse complement.
TACGACGAAGGGTGATATCTATGTCGCGACTGGTGCGAGTACCCCTGCAAGGCTAGGCGTCGGCACGAATGGATATATTTTAACAGCTGATTCGACACAAGCGACGGGGTTAAGATGGGCTGCGCCGGCAACTCCTGCAGTGCCATACGATATGAGTATCGTGGCATTCGGTCCGTATACAGCCCGTGTCGCAAGTTCGTACGGAGATTTTCCGTTCGGTATCAAGTTGCAGCGCGCAGTAACATTTACTTCGGTGACGTTCAGGGTGAATATTGCAGACGCCTCGGGCAATTTAGTCGTTGAGCTTCGTAAAAACGGCGCGACGGTTAGCGGCTCATCGACAACAATCGCAGCAGCTAATCAGGTTGCAGGAGGTACATCGACGGGTTCATGGGTGTTTGCGGCTGGTGATATTCTGACAGTCTTCGTAACCGGTGTCGGCACAACTGTAGGGACAGGTTTGATTGCAGATATTCGAGGGACGGCATGATCATTACATCAACAGGAGTTTTTTCTGCACCGCAAGTAACAACATTTAGTGCTGCTGGAGCATATACATATACAGTTCCACAATGGGCGACGCACATAGACGTAATATTGCTTGGCGGTGGTGAAGCAGGGACGGGTGTTGTGTTTGCAAATGGCTCTGGTGGGAAGGCGGGCAGTTGGCGTACAGTCACGCTTGCTCGCGGTGCCACGATACCTTGGGGGACGACAACGATCACGGGTATTGTGGGTGCTGGTGGAACGGGCAATGGTGGCGATGGCGCATCTACGACTGCCAACGTGAGTGGGGGAGGTACATATACGGCGGCAGGCGGCAGCGGCAATATGGGTGCTATTAACCCTGCAGGTGAAGCGGCAGGAACGCAGTCGTACAATAATCAGTCATATGTTGGAGGAGGATCGCAAGGTGCTCTGGGTGGCGCTGGTGTAGCGCCTGGCGGCGGCGGCGCTGGCGGCGGTTTTGGTACGTCTGTTGGCGGCGGCGGCGCGGTGGGGCAAGTTTGGTTTTATGCGTATAACGTGGCAGCAGTTTCATCTAGCGGCGGACTTGCCTTTGACGCGGTTGGGAGTGGGGCAAACACCACAGGTAGTATGGCTGCAACGACTATTGCCGGAACTCATACGACTACGGGCGATGCTGTACTTGTCGCCGTAAATGCTGGAGGGCTGTCCGCGGTATCGATCAGTAACGTGACTTACGGAGGGCAATCGTTGACGCTGCTAGGGTCTATTAATATGGGTGGGACAAACACACTCTATCCACTACATCTGTATGGTATGCTCAATCCGCCACTGGGGATGCAGTCGGTTAGTGCTACTACGAATGTTGCAACACTAGGGTTTTCGCTGGCATCTGTATCGTATGCGGGGGTCTCTAGCTTTGGATCAGTTTCGACAGCATCGTCCGGAGGAACTGGTACGACAGCTCTCTCTCATACGGTGAGTACGACATCTGGCAGTATGCTTGTACAGGTATTCGGTCAAGCAGGAGCTACCACGATATCAGGCTATAGTCAGACGCAACGATTCGTGCAACCCTTACTGACCGGTTTACTCCAGGGGGATGCAGTAGCTGGTTCAAATAGTGTTACCTTCTCGGCAACAGCTTCGGGCAATGTAAACTGGGGGTCAATTGCCATTGAGTTGAACTAATAGGGTTTTATGATGCGAGCCTCTGATATACTAGAGTCTAATGGATAATAAAATTGCTCAGCTAGTCAAGGAGCTCTTTGGCGTTGATAGTGACGTCAAGTTGACGCGTCCCGAGCCGCAGTTTGGTGATTATACGACCAATGTCGCGATGCAATTGGCAAAGCAGGTTGGTCAAAATCCTCGAGTTATTGCTGAAAAAATTGCTGAAAAGCTGGCAGAATCTGACGAATATGAATCAATCGAGGTTGCTGGGCCTGGATTTTTGAATATCACGCTCAAACCGAGTGCGCTTATGGCACTGACGCGTCGCGAGCCAGTACCGGGTAGGGCAGGACAGACAGTGGTGATCGAAACCAACAACCCCAATCCGTTTAAGGCGATGCATATCGGCCATGCGTTCAATGCGATTCTGGCTGATACGATTGCAAATCTCCTCGCCGTCGATGGCGCTATTGTGCACCGCGTGAGTTATCACGGAGATGTCGGGCTGCATGTGGGCAAAAGTATGTATAGTTTGCTGCGCTATGTGGATGGCGATATTGCGCGACTTGAGGCGATACCAGAAGACGAACGTAATACGTTTATGAGCAAAATGTATGCAGAAGGTGCGCGGGCGTATAAAGAAGATGAGACAGCAAAGGCCGAAATCGACGACTTAGCGCAGCAGTCATTTGAGCCAAAAGCCGAGCTGTATCAGCGGGTGTATGAGCTATGTAAGCAGTGGAGTTTTGAGCAGATTGATGCGCTGGTGGCGCGACTCGGTAATCAGCCGACAAAAGCACGGTTCTTGGAAAGCCTCGCTGATCCAAAAGGGATTGAGATCGTCAAAGCGCACACGCCTGCAGTGTTTCAGGAATCAAACGGAGCGTATGTTTTTGAGGGTAGCAAGCATGGTAGTTTTGATAACGTGTTTGTGAGTAATAGTGGTCGCAGTTTGTATGCGGCGCGTGACCTCGGGCTGATGCAGCTAAAATATGATCTGTTTCAACCAGACAAAAGTTATATCGTGACCGGCGAAGAGCAACGCGATTATTTTAAGGGCGTGATTGCTGCAGCCGAACTAGCACAGCCTGAGCTTGCTGGTGTGACGGTGAATATTCCACATGGCATAGTCAAGTTGAGTACGGGTAAAATGAGTAGCCGTAATGGCGATGTATTGGAAGTTTCGTGGTTGTTTGATCAATTTGCCGAAGCTATCCGAGAGCGTGGCGGCCAGCCTGACAATGAGATTATCGCTGGTGCGCTGCGCTATCAGTTTTTGAAGGTAAAAATTGGCGGCGACGTGGTGTTTGATGTCAATGATGCGGTGAGTCTGACCGGCAATACCGGCAGCTATTTGCAGTATGCACATGCACGGGCGCGAAGGATTTTGGAGAAGTCTGAAGGTAGCGTGCATCTGCCATCGATGACGCGTCCTGAAGATCGTTTGCTTGTGCGTAAGCTCGGTGAATACAGAGAGATTATTGAGCTAGCAACGCAGTCGCTCGAGCCACATCATATCTGTAATTATTTGTTTGAATTGGCGCAAGAGTTTAATCGCTACTATGAAAAAAATAAAGTGCTCGGCAGTGAATATGAGGCGCACCGTTTGGGGCTTGTTTCTGCCTATGCAGATACGTTGCGTGCAGGTTTGTTGATCTTGGGTATTGCAGCTCCCGATAAAATGTAGTAAATTGTACCTATGGTAACTATGTGTCGTCAGAATGTCATGGTCAAGGGTTTCGCACTCGTGATTATTGACGCCCCGGCGAGCTAGTTCCTGTTTTATCCGCAACTGAACGACCCTCGCCAAAACAGGTGAGGGTTTTTTGACGGAAGTACCTACCAGAAAGAGGTTGCTATGTGCAACGAAGCAGTAAAGCAGAAGATCGTTGAGCAGGTCTGCGCCAAGGGACGAGTATCTTCCGATACAGCGTCGATGCGCGAACTGAAGATGAAACTTGAAATCAACACGTCGAACAGTGTCTTTAGTAAGGCTCTTGGATGTGCGATTAGAAATTCGTTGATTATCCGACATCGTCCTGCGGCGACTGGTCTGTATGACGATGTACGGCCAATCACGTTGCTGCCGGGACCCGCAGCTTCAAGTATGCGTCGACCAGACGCACAGCCTCTCCCATACTTCGCTTCGTAATCCGGAGCGAAAAAACCGGACAGCTTGGGATCGTGCGATCCATGATCCCAAGCTGTCCGGCAACATACATTTTTGAATCTGATACAATAGCAGCTATAAACGAGGAGTGTTTTTATGGCAGAAAAGAAAGTAGCGTCAAAAGTAGCAACTGCTCGCACCAAAGCAGCCAATAGGGCAAAAGCTGCTCGCGAAAAAGCTACAGAAGCACAGAGCAAACATGCAGGTGGATTTCTTGATTTTATTCGCACACAAGGTGTTGTGGGTTTGGCAGTTGGTTTGGCGATAGGTACTGCAGCGGGAGGCACGGTCAAGTCGCTTGTTGAGGGCTTTATCAATCCGATTGTGCAATTTATTGTTGGATCGCAAGAAGGTTTGCAGGCATCTGTATGGCATGTCGAGCTATGGGGGCGACAGGCTGATTTTGCGTGGGGAGCGGCTGTGTCGTCTAGTATTACCTTGATCGCGACAGCCTTGGTGATTTATTGGATTGTACATGTATTCAAGCTTGATCGGTTGGACAAAAAGAAGAGTTAATGCAAAAAACCGTCCATAGGGACGGTTTTTTGATGAGCGTATAATAGTAGTATGAAGATCGATAAAACAGACAGCGAATGGCAAGATGAGCTGACTCCTGAGGAGTATCATGTACTACGTGAAAAGGGTACCGAGCCAGCGTTTAGCGGTGAGTACGATAGCTTGTTTGATGTCGGTACGTATAGTTGCCGGGCATGCGGTAGCAAGTTATTTGACAGCAGCACCAAGTTTGATGCGTACTGTGGCTGGCCAAGTTTTTATGATGCAATTCCTGGTACTGTCGTACTGACACCCGACGATAGTTACGGCATGTCTCGTACTGAAGTTGCTTGTGCGACGTGCGATAGTCATCTGGGACATGTGTTTACTGGGGAAGGTCTTGATGCGCCAGTTGACCAGCGTTATTGTATCAATTCACTGAGTCTGCAGTTTGATCCAAGCCAATAGCATAGATTGACTTTGTATAATAAGTATGCTATAGTAAGTATGGTTTCTATTTAACACAAACAGAAAGATTAACTCACGCTGCGCAGGCAAGCTACATAGGAATAAAGACCAGGTATCGTTTATACTCGTATTATGACAAAGCACGCAAAACTACTCTGGGTGGATCTAGAGATGACTGGACTGGATCCGGTAGAGGATCGTATTCTTGAGGTTGCAGCAATTGTAACTGACTGGGATTTTAATGAGATTGCAACCTACGAGGCAGCGAAAAAAGTTGGACCAGAGTTGTTTGCAAAACGTATCAAAACGGCACCTGATTTTTGGAATAAATTTCCCGATGTGCGCGATGCATTGATTGCTCAAAACAATTCGGCTGCCGCCAAAAATGGCCGCACGGTAGAAAACGAATTACTCGAATTTATCGACAAGCATTTTGATGCTGAGGAGCGGATTATTCTTGCAGGCAATTCGATTCATCAAGACAGGAAGTTTATTGAAAATGAGTGGCCACGACTGAACGGACGGCTACATTATCGCATGCTTGATGTTAGTGCCTGGAAGGTTGTGTTTGATGGCAAGTACGGTAAGCGATTTGCCAAACCAGAGGCGCATCGTGCAATCGAAGATATTCGGGGTAGTGTCATGGAGCTCAAATATTATCTAGGTAAGGTACGAGTGGCATGACGCACAAAGAACTCGAAGACTATTTATTTCAGTTGCCAAAGGTATGGCTTGACTATCCGTTTGGTGAAGATGTGGCAGTATATAAATATGGAGATAAACCAGATGGGAAAATTGTAGCTATTGTCGTAGAGGGCAGCAAGCCGCTACGCGTAAGTCTCAAGTGTGATCCGAAGCTTGCTAAGTATTTGCGTGAAAAATACGAGAGTGTACTGCCGGGGTATCATCTGAATAAAAATCATTGGAATACGATTCTTTGTACCGGACAGCTCGAAGATAATGAAATAATTGATCTTGCGCGTCACAGTTACGAATTGGTCAGCGGCGCGACAACATAATCATATTTGGGGGAGAGATACACTTCCTTGCTAGTTGCCATCATCGACAAATTCGTCGAATGACTTGTGAAGCGGCTCAAGATTCTTACTGGCATTTTCTGCATATTCACGAATCTTTTCAGACTTGTTTTTACGCGCCATCACATTAAAGAGATTGAGAAGTTTTTCGGTCTCCGATGCCATCGAAGAGGAGTAGATGCGTTCGAGTTTGGCATTGAGTCTGGCGTCTTCGTATTTTTCGTCGAGCTCGATCATGAGAGTGTTTTCTTCGGCAACCATATCTTTGCTGTAGTCGGTTTTTTTGACGCCTCCAAGGCTGAGTAATTCTTCGGCTTGGCGCTTGCTATCAGCAATCCAGAGGCGATAATTGCTATTGACCGTACTAAGGTTACTGCTACGGAGATTTTTGTGAACAATATTGGTAGTTTTGTTGAGATTGTCGAGACGAACGGCCATTTGTTGCAAGTCGGCAGTGTTGTCTTTGCCGCTAAAAGCGATAATGATACTCACGGCCAAAAAAAGAAGACCTATCATAATGAAAAATATTTTGCCAAACGAGCCGCTAAAAAATTTTGGGGCAGGTGGCGCAGGCGCTATAGAATCAAGATAATTTGGGTCGTATCCGAGCTGAGGTTGCGATGAATACGCTGTTGGTGGCTGCGGTGGGGTGGCAGGCTGAGGTGCCGGTGTAGCAGCATAGGGTTGTGGCTGCGGCGGCTGAGGTGGATAACCTTGTGGCTGCTGCGGATTTTGTGGTTGATTGGGATCCATTTGCACCTATTTAACCATAAATACTATCTACTATCCACCACCTATCTTATACTGGTGATATGCAAGATGCTAAGGAAGAGGTTCGCGCGAGACTGAATATCGAGGATATTATCGGCGAATACGTCGAGCTCAAACGAGCAGGCCGTAACTTCAAGGGGCTAAGCCCGTTTAGTGGTGAAAAAACTCCGAGCTTTTTTGTGAGTCCAGAGAAGCATATTTGGCATGACTTTAGTTCTGGTAAGGGTGGTGATATGTATAGCTTTGTTATGGAAGTCGAGGGTCTCGATTTTCGAGGAGCGCTTGAACTACTGGCGCGCAGAGCTGGGGTGGATTTATCGCTCTATCAAAGCAGTAGTTCGCAGGAATTTGCTCGCAAAAAAAAGCGTTTACTTGAGGCAAATGAGTTAGCTGCGAGGTATTTCCAGCAAAATTTGATTAGCAACCAACATGCTCAAGAATATGTGTTCAAGAAGCGCGGTTTGAGCAAACAAGTAGTGCAAGATTTTCGGATTGGCTATGCGCCCGATAGCGATAGTGGACTAACAGCTCTTTTGAAAAAAAAAGGTTTTAGCAGAGAAGAGCAAGCGGCTGCTGGATTAACAAATCGCTTTGGGGGTGATCTATTTCGTGGTCGTATGATGGTATCGCTGATGGATGGAGCTGGTCAGGTGATTGGATTTACCGGGCGAATTATCGTTGATGAACCGAATGCACCAAAGTATCTTAATACTCCGCAGACATTACTATATGACAAGAGTCGTCATGTGTTTGGGTTGTCGCAGGCGAAAGAGGCGATTCGCAAAGCTGGTGTGGCGGTGATTGTCGAAGGCAATCTTGATGTTGTCAGTAGTCATCAGGCTGAGGTGCGACATGTTGTGGCAACTGCCGGTACGGCTCTTACCGACCACCATCTAAGAGCGCTTAGTCGGCTCAGTACTCAGATACGATTGGCATTTGATGCTGATAAAGCAGGTGTTGCGGCAACAGAGCGTGCGATACCGATTGCGCAAGAGGTTGGTGTGGAGCTCGGTATTGTGACGCTACCTGATGAAGCAAAAGATCCGGATGAATTGATACAGCAAAACCCAGCGCTTTGGCAGCAAGCGATTGATGCGAGCGAACCGGTGATTGATTGGGTAATCAAACAGTTTGCTGCGCGAGAAGACATTGCAACAGCAGCTGGCAAGCGAGCTTTTACTACAGCTGCACTGCGAGTTGTGGCGGCAGTACGTGATGCCGTGGAACAAGATCATTATATCGATCGTATTGCCACGATGACTGACACGACGCGGCGGGCAGTACGTCAAAAGTTGGAAGAGTTGCTGCAGCCAGAAGCAGAAAAGAAGCGTCCAAAGACCGGCGCGATGTCTCATGACTATGTTGCTGATTTTACCGACAAAAACCAAGATGCGCTTTTGGCGGTGGCGCTTGGAGATCCGACTATTCAGGAGCTGATTGCGCAGGCGGATGCCAAAGTATTTCAGGGCGCGGCGCGGCAAGCGGTGGCACAGTATATCATTCGTCATGCTGGTATAGCAATCTCAGAACTACCTGATGACTTGCGCGAGCATGAAAAGTATGTGACAATGTTGTTATTACACCCTGATGTAGAAGGTGTCGCGTGGAATAGCGATAATCGTCGAGCAACCGCGACCGACGTGCTACGTCTAGCCAAGTCAAATTATCAAAAAACGAACACAAAAGAAGAATTACTGCAGCAAGAAGCTGAAGCACGTGAGCGTGGCGATGACGCCAGCGCTGATGCGATTTTGCAACAACTGAGCCAACTAATCAAAGGAGAGAAGTAGATGTCCGATAAAGATGACGCGCAGCAGACTGGTACCGAAGAAACTGTTGAACTAAAAACGACTGATTTAGGCGAAATCGAAGAACCAGTGATCGATGATTTGGTCGACGAAGAAGAGGTCGACGAAGATACACTCAATAATAATCAGTATTTTGATGATATTAGTGACGACAGTGTGCGTTTGTATTTGCGTGAAATCGGTAAGATTCCGCTACTCAATAGCGAAGAAGAGCTAGAGCTGGCTCAAAAAGTAGTCGCTGGAGATAAGCGAGCAAAAGACAAGATGGCCGAAGCAAATATGCGTTTGGTAGTAAGTATAGCTAAGCGCTACAGTGGCCGTGGGCTCGACTTTTTGGATCTTATCCAAGAGGGCAACACTGGACTTTTGCGTGCTGTTGAGAAGTTTGATCCAGACAAAGGCTTTAAGTTTAGTACCTATGCAACGTGGTGGATTCGCCAAGCGATTACTCGTGCAATTGCTGATCAAGCACGTACGATTCGTATTCCAGTACATATGGTTGAGACGATTAACAAACTGTTGCGTACCCAGCGCCGCATGACCCAGGAGCTTAACCGCGAGCCGTCTATCGAAGAGCTTGCAAAAGAGCTAGAGATGGAGCCTGAAAAGGTTGAATATGTTATCAAGATCAAACAAGACATTACGTCACTTGACGCTGGTGTTGGCCGTGATGGTGAAGATGAAGATAGTGTGTTGGCTGATTTTATCGAAGATGAAGATAGTGAACGCCCTGAGGATTCAGCAACCAAGCAGCTTCTCAAGGAGCAGGTGCAATCGGTGCTATCGACATTAAGTGATCGCGAACAAAAAATTATCAAGATGCGTTTTGGCTTAGAAAACGGCAAATCACACACACTCGAAGAAGTAGGACAGGAATTTGCTGTCACTCGTGAGCGTATTCGCCAGATTGAGGCAAAGGCGCTTGCAAAGCTACGAAAGCACAAAGACGCGAAGAAGCTACACGAATATTTGGGTTAGGCGACCATGAAGTTACCGCGAATTATTGGTATTGCAGGTACTAACGGCGCAGGTAAAGATACGCTTGGTGAATTGTTGGCCGAACGCTGCAACTACAAATTCGTAAGTGTTAGCGATATTTTGCGCGAGGAATTAACGCGGAATGATATTCCTCATGAGCGTGAACATATGAGCAATCTTAGTACCGAGTGGGCGCGTGAACATGGTCCAGGTGTTTTGTCGATGAAAACGATCGAAGCTTATGTTGAGATCGAAAAGGCTGAAGGCTATAACGGTTTAGTGATTGGTAGTATTCGTCGGCCAGCCGAAGCGCATGCGGTGCAAGACGAAGGCGGAGTAGTGTTATGGGTGGACGCCGATCAGCGCACACGCTATCAACGTATTCAGGCTAATAATCGCGATCGCGTGACAGACCGATTGTCTTACGAGCAGTGGGTAGCCGAAGAAGAGCGTGAGATGTATCCAAAGACTGATGATCCAACGGTATTAAATATGTCGGCGACAAAAAATGCTTGTGATATTACAGTCATGAATGATTTTGCGACTCAAGAAGAGTATCGTGAATACCTGATTAAAGAATTTGAATTGTAATTAATATTTCAAAATTCGATATCGCGAAGTAGGTCATCAATTTTGGTGTGAAGTTGTTCCAGGCTGCCGTTGTCGTGGATAAAATGATCAGCAATAGCAATGACACCACCTTTGCCTAATGTTTCGATCGCATCGTAATCTCGTAGATTTACTTCGTGTTGAGTAAGCGGTTGATCGTGTCGCATAGCGAGGCGACGATGACGGATGTGGCGACTAGACGTGAGTGCAACGACGGTGATACTGCCCGGAAACTCGTGTTTGAGTTGGCGATAGGTTGCCCAGCTACCGAGTCCATCAATAACAATCTTGCGTTGTCCTGAGTCAACCAGGTTGTTGAGACGTGCAATTACCTCGAGGGCAATTTTGTCACCAGCTGGATCGAGGCGGAGTTTTTCACGGATCATCGTTTCGTTTTCGAGTGTGGCATCGAGATTGTTGGCTTTAAGGGCATCTTCGATAGCGTCTGCAAAACTAACGCGTGGCATACCATGTTCACCAAGATAGGCCGCCGCCGCGGATTTACCTGTACCGGACAAGCCGACGAAGGCGATTATTTTTACGTTTTTGCGTTCACTCATACTATCGCCATTGTAGCAGATTACTTACCGTGCCGACGTTCGCGCATCTTAAAATTATCGATGATTTCACCTAGGATGGTTGGTGTAAAATCGGGCCAGAGTAATTCTGGAAAAGAGAGCTGAGCTTCGTCAACGAGCAGGCTCATGAAGCCGGCGCTATTGTGTGGATCTTGCCATGCACCGGTACGGACAATAAGATCCACATCGGGCAAATGACCAGTCCAGCTACGTTCACGCAAAAGTTGCTCGGGCGGTATTGAGCTGTCAGGATTATGTACGATTGATGTAACAGCTGCCGTACGCTCACGGGCGCCACTGTAATCGATTAAGATGGTAAGTTCACGACCTTTGCGGTGCGCAGTGTTTACTATGGCGTCTTCGAAGACCTCGACGGTCTTGGGCGTGAGACTATCGCGCCATTCACCAATAATGTTGATATGCACATCGTACTTTTCAATAGCAGGGTTGTTTGCAAGTTTGAGTACGTTGTCGCGAAATGCGTGGTCGATACTGCTGAAAAAGTCGGCTGAACGATCAGCAATATTGGCGTGTGAGCTACCCCAAAGTGAGAGATGTGTGACACCTTGTTCAAAAGCAGTCTCGGTGATAGCGGTCAGGCCTTCAAATCCTTTGTCGTAGAGTTTTTTGTAGCCTGTGAGTCCGTGTTGCTTGGCCCAGCGTCGGTTGCCGTCTGGAATAATAGCGAGGTGAAAAGTCATTGTTCAATTATAACAGGGATAGAGGTGAATGCGGTATACTGGTAGTATGAAACGCCTGGCAGTCATTGACGGAAAATCAGTTTTTTATCGTGGATATTATGCGATGCCGGGACTTAGCACTAAAGACGGTACTCCAACTGGCGGAGTGTTTGGGTTTGCGTCGCTCGCTATAGAGCTGATCAAAAAGCTTGAACCGGATTATGTGGCGGTAGCGTGGGATAAGCCCAAGACGAATATTCGTAAACGTAAAGAAATATATCCTGAATACAAGGCTGGGCGCAAACCGGCACCACCAGATTTTTACGAACAGATTCCGATATTGCATGAGTTGTTGGATGCGTTTGGTTGGCCACTATACGAGCTCGACGACTATGAGGCTGACGATATTATGGGAACGTTTGCGGTTGAGGCGGCAGAAAAGGGTATCGAGACATGTCTATTGACAAGCGATCTTGATGCACTGCAGCTTATTGGACCGCTCACAAAAGTATACGCTCTCAAAAATGGTCTCTCTAATATCGAAGAGTTTGATGTCGCGTATTTTGAAAACAAGTACGGCATCAGCGTTCGTCAGTTTTTGGATCTCAAATCACTCAAAGGCGATTCGTCAGATAATCTTCCTGGTGTGCCTGGCGTTGGTGAGAAGACCGCAGTTCAATTACTGCAAGAATTTGACACGCTCGATAATATCTATGAGCATCTCGATGATATCAAGCCGTCAGTTGCTAAAAAGCTTGAGGCCGGAAAAGAACTGGCGTATATCAGTCGCGAAGTAGGGCAGATCTGGACGGATGTGCCGATTAAACTTGACTGGGATATTGCTGACGTTAACGATACTGATTTGCCGCGTGTGGCCGCGATACTACAAAAACTTGAGTTTCATTCGCTCATAAAACGACTACCTCGTCACATGCAGGACGAGTACACTGGACATGCACTAGCGGTTGATACGCTCGCAACTTCGCAGTTGGCTGAAAAGCCGTGGCCTCAGCAGCTAGTGATGGAGCAGACAGTTGTGCTGGATCTGATCGACACGGAGCTATGGTTATCGATCGATCGCGATACGGTGTATCGGATGCCTGTTAGTGAAATGGATAGTGCGACGTGGCGGGCGCTCGAATTTGCAACAGTGGTGGCCTATGATGTTAAGCAGCTTTATCACGATTTGGCAGCGCAAGGAGTCGATGCGGTTCATTTTGCGCAGATTCATGATATTCGACAGGCGGCGTTTTTGATAGATCCGTTGCGTCGTGATCGTAGCCTTGCAAATCTGATAGGCGGGGAGTTAGACGGACAGGTAGCACGCGTAGCCGCCCTTTGGCAGGTGTACGATTGGCAGCTCGAAGGCTTTAAGGCACTGCCGAGCGTTGCCACTATTGCTGAGCGGTTTGACTTTCCGTTGATACATCCGTTGTTTTCGATTGAGCATCGGGGTGTCAAGATCGACAAGACACTTTTGGCAAAGATGAGCCAAGAGCTGGGCGATGAACATAAAAAGTTAGAACAAGAAATGTATACACATGCTGGACATGAGTTTAATATCGGCAGTCCAAAGCAGCTGAGTGAGGTGCTGTTTGATACCTTGCAGCTACCGGTAATGGGTATTAAAAAAGGTAAAACTGGCTACAGTACTGGCCAAAAAGAACTCGACAAGCTACGGGGCCAACACCCGATCATTGAGCTTATCGAGCGTACGCGCGAACTAGCAAAACTCAAAAATACCTATGTCGATACACTGCCGCTTGTAGCTGATCAGCATGATCGTATTCATACGACGTTTAATCAAGACGTAGCAGCGACAGGACGTCTGAGTAGTACGGATCCGAATTTGCAAAATATTCCAGTACGGACTGATTTGGGGCGACGCATCCGCGAAGCATTTGTGCCCGAAAAGGGTAATGTACTTGTGAGTGCCGATTATAGCCAGTTTGAGCTGCGTCTTGCAGCGGTACTAGCCGACGACAAAGAACTGATCAATGATTTTAATGGTAATGTTGACATTCATAGTAAGACTGCTGCACAGATGTATGGTATTCCACTCGATGACGTCACTAAGTCGCAGCGTCGTGATGCCAAGGTGATTAATTTTGGGGTGCTTTATGGCATGAGCCCGCATGGGCTTTCGGTAGCGACCGGTATGAATCTCGGTGAGGCAAAGAAATACATCGACCATTACTTCGAACTACGTGCGCCGATTCGTCGCTATATTGATGCCACTCTGGAAAAAGCCAAGATTGATGGTTATGTGGAGACATATTATGGTCGCAGACGTCCAACACCCGATATTAACAGTAGTAATTTTATGGTGCGCGAAGGTGCGAAGCGGCAGGCTGCTAATATGCCGATTCAGGGTACAGAAGCCGATCTGATGAAGCTTGCGATGGTGCAGGTCGAAGAGAGACTTGGCGGGCTAGGAGAGCAAATATTACAGGTGCACGACAGTATTCTTGTGGAGTGTCCGAAAGAAAATGCCGAAAAAGTTGCCGAAATACTGCAATCTACTATGGAGGCGATCGCGCCTGAGCTACCGATCAAGCTCAAGGTTGATGTCGGTATTGGTAAAAACTGGGGTGAGTTGTAGTGAATGTTCAGGTCAAAAAATTAAGAGATAATGCAATTTTGCCTGAGTATCAGACCGCACAGGCGGCTGGGATGGATTTGCATGCGTGTTTAGACGCGCCGGTAACGCTTGCTCCGATGGAGCGACGGATGATTCCGACGGGCTTTGCTATTATGCTACCTGATGGCTATGAGGCGCAGATCCGTGCTCGAAGTGGCATGAGTATCAAACATGGTATCACGATGGTGAATGGTATCGGTACTGTTGATGCAGACTATAGGGGTGAAATTGGTGTTTTAATGATAAATCTCGGTACCGAGAGCTTTACGATTGAACCAAATATGCGAATCGCACAGATGGTGATTGCAAAATATGAAAAAGCCACGTGGCAAGAAGTCGACGAGCTCGACGAGACAGTCCGTGGTAGCGGGGGATTTGGCAGTACAAAACACTAGTGCTATATTGACATTTACCATGAAAAGTGGTACAATGGAGATATGGAGCGAAGTGGAATTGGCAGGATTATGTCTATCATTGTGGTGCTCATCGTGATTGTTATCGCGGTAGCAGCACTGATTTCACTTGGGCGAACACTTTTTAGCGATACCGGAGGTGGTAATGGCGAGGCTCCGGTCAATAACGGCAAGCAGGCGCTGACAAGTACGCTCGCAGATCGTAGTGTGCGCATGACGGTGCGTGGGCCTATTGTTGCCGATGAGGAGTTTCATAGTTATACAATCACGGTAAGCCCGTCGACACGCATTATGACGACATATGTAGGCTATATGGGGCAGCAGCTTAAAACACAGCAGCTTGAAAACAATACTCAAGCATATGAACAGTTTGTATTTGCGCTGGATCGTGCCAATTTGATGGAAGGCACGCCGTTAGCGGGCGAGGCAAATGATACGCGCGGTATTTGTGCAACTGGCCACGTGTATGAATTTGATGTGCTACAAGGCGACAATTCGGTGCAAAAACTTTGGACATCAACATGTCAGGGATCCAAAGGTTCGCTGATTGCGAGTGTTCAGCAGGTGAGTCGTTTGTTCCGTGTCCAGATACCAACCTTTTCAGAATTGATTCGCGGCCTCAATCTTAGCGCCTAGTTTGCGCTATACTAGAAGTAATGATGAAGGCGGTAATTTTTGATTGTTTTGGTGTGCTCGTACATCCTCGTGGTGTCGATACTGCTTTGTTTGATTTTATTACTGAGCTCAAGGGCCGTGGTTTAAAAATAGGACTCTTGAGTAATGTCGGTAGCGATATGATGAGTGAATTATTTGAGCCTGAACAAATAGCACTTTTTGATGAGATTGTTTTGTCGTATCAAACAGGTATGGCTAAGCCCGACCATGAGATTTATCAGCTGACGACGAATCGGCTTGGTGTACTGCCTGAAGAAAGCGTATTCGTCGATGATATAGAGCGATTTTGTACAGCTGCAAAAGAAGTAGGACTGCAGGCGATTTGGCATCGAGATACAGATGAGACCGTGGCTCAGATAGAAGAGGTATTGCGTGCCTGAGCTGCCCGAAGTCGAAACAGTGCGTCGAGGTTTGCACGAGCTGATTATCGGTCGTGTGGTGAAAAAAGTGACTCACGACACACCAAAAGGTTTTCCAAATGCTGCGGCCGATGTGGAGGCTTTTTTGATCGGCTCGTCGGTCACGGATGTGCGGCGGCGCGCCAAGGTGTTGTTGATTGATCTTTCGAGCGGGTACACGCTTGTGATTCACCTGAAGATGACAGGGCAGCTGGTGTTTGTAGGAGGCGCTCGGCCGCGTTCACCGAAGCCTTTCCAAACGGCTTCGCACCGGGTCTCAAATCGGGTCCCGACGCCGCTTGAGGCTCGGGCTGCAGATGTTTCGGAAGGCTTGACGGTCACGGCCGAACGCTTCGGCGCGGGGCATCCGAACGAGAGCTTGATAGGCGAGTTGCCGGATCGTTCGACGCGCGTGATATTTGAGTTTGTGGATGGTTCGCATTTGTATTTCAACGATCAGCGCAAATTTGGCTGGGTGCGACTGATGCCAACGCTCGAGGTGCCAAATATTGATTTTATGAAAAAGGTTGGTCCCGAGCCGCTTGAACATGATTTTACCGTTATGGAGTTTAAAGAGCGTTTTAAGCGACGAGCAAAGACGTCGATCAAGGCGGCACTGCTCGACCAGACGGTTGTTGCGGGTGTGGGTAATATTTATGCCGACGAATCGCTATGGGGAGCTGCAATACATCCGCTCACCAGGGTAGGCGAGGTGCCAGAGGCGAAGTTTGAAGTTTTGTATACTGAACTACGCGATGTGATGAATCTTGCAATCGAAAAAGGTGGTTCGACCGACAAAAACTATGTCAACGCAGAGGGTAAAAAAGGTAGCTATATGGATTTTGCCCGTGTATTTCGTCGTGAGGGTCATGAGTGTCCACGTTGTGGCACGATAATTATAAAGTTTAAAGCCGCTGGTCGCGGTACGCATATTTGTCCGCAGTGTCAGGTGTTAGAATAGGTCATAATGATCACAGTACTCACAGGTGATAATTCGTTTGAACTAACGCGTGCGCTTGATGCGCTAGTAGCTGACTTTGCAGGTAATGCTGAAAAATACGACGGTAGTGAGCTAGAGCTGAACCAATTACCGGATTTGTTGATGGGTGGCACTTTGTTTGCGAGTGAGCGGATGGTCGTTATCAAGCAGCTATCAGAAAATAAACGTCTATGGGAAGTACTACCGGAATGGCTGGGGCGGATTAGTGATGAGGTGCACTTGGTGCTCGTCGAATCAAAACCAGATAAGCGTACACGTACCTACAAGGAGCTTAAAAAGCATGTGACAGTCCGTGAGTTTGCGGCGTGGAGTGATCGTGATGTGCAAAAGGCAGAAAAGTGGACAGTAGAGGAGGCAAAGCGTCAAAAGATTGGCCTTGATGCGCAAAGCGCACGGCTTCTTGTTGCACGTATCGGTATGGATCAATGGCAGCTGTTCCATGCGCTTGAAAAACTTGTGGTGCTCGGCACAATAACTCCACAGATAATCGAAGCTGTGATCGAAGCGGCACCTGCGGAAAACGTCTTTAATCTTCTCGATGCTGCGCTGCGAGGCGATAGCGACAAGGTGGTTGGCATGATAAATACATTGCGACGGACGCAAGATCCGTATATGACATTTGGTTTGTTAGCGGGGCAGGTATTTCAGTTAGCAACTCTGACTGTAAGTGATAAGTCGTCTGCCGAGATCGCAAAAGATATCGGCGCTCATCCGTATGCGTTGGGCAAGCTTGCGTCGCATGCCAATAGGTTTGGTCGTGCTGGAGGTAAAAAGCTCGTCGCTCTCTTTGCAGACACTGATATAGCTATGAAATCAACAGGTATCGAGCCTTGGCTACTGATTGAAAAGACCCTTATAAAAACAGCCTCATTGTGAGGCTGTTTTTATAATAAGCAAGTTGTTGATTATTTGCTTGTTTTCTTTGCAGCAGGTTTTTTTGCCGTTGCAGTTTTTGTTGCAGGAGCTTTTTTAGCTGGTGCAGTTTTTGCAGCTGTTTTCTTTGCAGCAGGTTTAGTTGCTGGCTTTGTGGCTGCTTTTGGAGCAGCTTTTTTGGTTGCTGTAGTTGGCTTTACACTCGCTGCTTTGGCAGCTTTTGCCAAATTTGCTTTGCGGCGAGCGGCAGTATTTTTCTTGATCAAACCTTTTTTGACGGCTTTATCGAGCTCGCTTTGAGCTTTGCTAAGACCTGCTGCGCTTGGCTTTGCGACAAAGGCTTTTGTAGCTGTTTTGATATCTTTTTTGATACCGACGTTGCGCTCGCGGCGAACGAGAGTTTGCTTCATGCGCTTGATAGCGCTCTTGATGATTGGCATGCGTAATTCCTCTTTGGGTTAGTATTTACAATCAAAGAGAGATTATAGAGTAAAAATCAAGAAATGTAAAGCATGTCAATATATTGACGACTATATAAAGCTCATGGTATAGTGACACAAACTACCTAGATAGAAACAAAAATACACCATATGGATGCCGCTAAACAACAGATTGTCGAAAGTATCAGGGGTCATAGCAATATCCTGATTACCGTTAGCACCGACCCATCAGTCGATGAGCTTTCGGCTGCGCTTGGTTTGACGATTTTACTCAACAATATCGATAAGCGTGCCAC
Source organism: uncultured Candidatus Saccharibacteria bacterium (assembly GCA_964557445.1). Lineage (GTDB taxonomy): Bacteria > Patescibacteriota > Saccharimonadia > Saccharimonadales > Saccharimonadaceae > UBA2112. The sequence continues at coordinate 81,565 of CAZLAF010000003.1, read as the reverse complement.
AGCGATTATGAGCGGTGCGATACCTCCGGCCATTACTTTTTTGGAACCAGATAAAACGTTTGAAAGCACGGCGGATAGTTTGCGTGATTTTATTATTGCACTCGACAAAGAGAAGGCTGATCATCTGCGCTACAAAGTAGAGGGTGACGCGGTCAAGATATTCATTACACCATATCGTACAACTCTCAGTGAAAAAGACCTCGAATTTAGCCAGGGCGACTACAATGTTGAGCTAGTGATTGCACTGGGCGTCAAAGATCAAGACCATCTTGATAAGGGCTTGACGGCACACGGTAAGATTTTACACGATGCGACCATGGCAACGATTACGGTTGGTGGGCAAAAAAGTAGCCTTGGCAGTATTGCATGGCACGATGAGGCGGCAGGTAGCCTCTCGGAAATGGTTGTGAGTCTCGCGGATGCACTCAAGACCGATAAAAGCCTCTTGGATCAACAGGTTGCGACGGCATTTTTGACTGGTATCGTATCGGCAACCGATCGTTTTAGTAATGACCGTACTAGTTCACAGGTTATGACTATGGCTGCACAACTTATGGCAGCAGGTGCTAACCAGCAGTTAATTGCAGCAAAACTAGAAGAAGCGCATGCAATTGGACCTCAGGCGCCAGGTGCGCAAAAGCCAGTTGAGCAATCGACTGAAGTGCAAAATGAAGAGTCTGGCGATACTGCTACTGAACTGACAATTGATCGTTCCGATAGCAAGAATAAGACCGATGAAGCAGTGTTCGAGCAGCCGCAAAAAGAAAAAGTTATCGAGCCACTTGCAACTGCAATGCAGTCAGCGCCAGTTCTTGAGGAGCAGCCTGCGCAATCTCAGGAAGTCCAAGATCAAATGGAGCTCGAGAAGCAGCTTGCAGGATTGTCGTCGCCTGCTCCGGTAGTGCCTGACGCTCCGGGTGAAAGCAATGAGAGCGGTGAGTCGCTTGAAGACCTGGAGAAAGATCTCAAAGCAGCTACAGCTGAGTTGAGTCAGGAAGCGCCTAAATTTGAACCCGAATCAACAGCTGAAACGCCACAAGTGCAGATTAGTGACGCAACACTTCCAGCGTTTGAGCCGACACCGCTTCCTAGCTTGCCGGCATTTGAGACGCCGCAACTCGACGAATCGCCTTCAATTATCAATGAGCATGGATCGCGCACTGACGGGGTATTGGACACCTCACCAATTAACGGTATTCAAGATGGTTCAAGTGGTGATATGCCTTCGGTCAATCCTTTTGGTACGCAGCCGACAGTCGGTACAGTGCCTGATCTCGCGCCACCTTCAAGTGTCGGTACGCTTGAGGGTGCTGCACTGCTAGCGGGCGATCCTGTTGCGCCACCGCCGCAAGCGCCACCTACGATGGCTCCACAGCTTCCACCGTTACCTCCGCTTCCAGCCAACGCTGATTTTCCACCGTTACCTCCGCCACCGCCGTTACCACCAATGAACACTGTTGCGCCGATGCCAGCTGGCGTTCCTACGTTTGATCAATCAGGAGGTGCTTTTGGTGGTGCGCCACCAATTCCTACACCAAGTGCACCTATAGCAGCACCAGCCGCTCCAGAGCCTGGGCAGTTTAGAATCCCTGGCCAGTAAACTCGTTAATCTTTAACGATAAAATGATTGATAGCGAGTAGGTCGCCGCGTTTTGCGATCATCCACTCGTAATCACCGCGTTGTGTCTCGTGGCAGCGCATAATGTCGTGTATTTTATCGATATGTGCCGTACCGTCGATAGTCTCATCGATTTCCGTATCGGTTCGCCCTGGCTCCATGTAGACAAAATCGGTATTGGTATGGGGCTGATTTTCTTTGCTCCAACAAAAAAGTCGTATGCGTGACATGGGCATATCTTGTGCGCGGAGACGATAAAAGGCAAGGCAGGCGCTACGGGCTGCCACGATATGATCGATATGTCCAGTAAAGCCATTGAGGTCGAGACTCATAAATTCAATCTGTATATCATCGCGCTCTGCGATTGTCTCGCTGACAGTAGCGATGATTTTGTCGGTGACTTCAAGGTGATCGAGGTTATTGAGTGTGCCGTCGATGTAGCCAAGGTGTTGCATGCTGGTCGCGCCAATGAGCTCGCCAGCAGCTCGCCATTCTTGTAGGCGCACCTCGCCAAGATTAGGCAGATTGTCTGGGTTTGTACCGTTTTCGCCGGCTGTGAGAAGTATGAGGTGAAGCTCGGTGTCCGCCTCAACCTCTGAGATAAGGGCAGCAGCAGGGCCAAATGCTTCGTCGTCAGGGTGAGCAAAGATGCCGAACAGGATTTTCTTCATACTACTAGTATACTGGAATAATGACTGATGGAATTCTTTTGATTGATAAGCCAGACGGGATGACGAGCTTTGGCGTGGTGGCACGCGTGCGACGGGTACTGACACAGCAAAACGGCAGGCGCATAAAAGTGGGTCATACGGGTACGCTTGACCCCTTTGCTACAGGCCTTCTGATTTTATGTGTTGGCAAGGAAACCAAAAATGCTATGAGCTATACCAAGCTCGACAAGGTGTATGAGGCGACGGTGCGACTTGGGCAAACGAGCACAACGGGTGATCCAGAGGGCGAGGTGACAGATGTCAGCGATATGCAGCCGAGTCGTGATGATATAGAAGTAGCTGTGCAGCAGTTTACAGGCGAGATCACGCAGCGACCGCCCATCTATAGTGCTATTAAAGTTGGCGGTAGGCGCGCATATGATCTGGCTCGTGAAGGCAAAGAGGTTGAAATTCCCGAGCGCATGGTGACGATTCACAGCCTAGAGGTGGTGGACTATACCTATCCAGAGCTCAAAATTCGTACACATGTCAGCAGTGGCACGTATATTCGCACGCTCGCGCAGGATATCGGTGAGGCGCTCGGTACAGGTGCGTATTGCACACAGCTACGGCGTACCAAGATTGCTGATTGGGATATTGGCAGCGCACAGTCTCTTGGGGATTTTGGAATTGACGATTAGTTGACTTTTTATAGCATAAGTGCTATAATGTGGCAATGAGTGAACATCATTCATCGATTGACATCAAAGTGCAACAGCTCGTAGACGAAGATCTACGACGAACACTTTTTCAACATGCGGCTGAGGCGATGATGATGAATATTGATGAAGAAAGTGATTTCAAGAAGAAAGACACGCTTCTTAAGGTAAACGATGAAGATGTATTTTGGCAAAAAACAGAATCAGCAACGCATCAATTTAATGCATCTGAACTAGATAATCCATGGGATCTATATGATCTTGGGGTTGAAAGTGTGACGTTGACATATTTTCCACCTCGTCAGAGTCAGGGTAAGGAGTTTGCCGAATCGGTAGTAATCGATATGTTACCGCTTGCAGGTAATCGCAAAGCAGGCGACTCGCTCGCTTACAAGCTGCAGCTATATGAACCTGGTTTGTTTGAGGAGGTTGATATCGTTAAGATTACAACCAAAAATGCAAAGTCTCCGGTGGTAGGGGAGGCGACACACGAGGATATCGAGCATTTGCAACGAGTTCTTGGTGTTGTGTATCGCGACGACCAACCAACTCTTGCAACACCGTAAATTATCTGTTAGAATACACAGTTATGATATCAAAAGACAACAAAGCGAAAGCTATTGCTTTGACTCAGGTCAACAAAAACGATGTTGGTAGCCCACAGGCTCAACTGTCAGTTTTGACGGCTCGTATCAAAGAGGTGACTGAACATCTCAAAACCAATAAGCACGACCATATGGCGCGCCGCGGTTTGATTCAGATGGTAGGACGACGTAAGCGTCTTCTGAAATACCTTGAAAAGAATGATTTCGAGGCCTACAAAGCAATACTTGAGAAACTAGGACTACGCAAGTAAGCCGCAAAAAACCGCCGAATACTCGGCGGTTTTTTTGATTCTGGTAGACTAATATTATGACATGGTACAAACGACTGTTTCGTTATCCTGAAGTTTGGCTACTGGGCGTAGCGGCATTATTTTCACGGCTTATATTTATCGGCAATCCGCCATCGATTATTTTTGACGAGGTATATTTTAGATCATTTGCCACCGACTATCTGAGTGGACATTATTTTTTTGATATTCATCCGCCGCTTATGAAGCTGTTTTTTGCAGGATCCGCCCATCTGTTAGGGTTGTCGCCAGAGCAGCTGGGAGGCGATGATCCAGCAGGGACGGTGCTGCGTATATTGCCGGCGCTGGCGGGTGCGGCGTTGGTGCCATTGGTATATGTGCTTTTGCGTCAGTTTAGTTTGGGGCGACGCGTTGCAACACTTGGTGGGCTACTGGTACTACTCGATAATGCATTGTTGGTAGAGTCGCGTTTAATCGTTATGGATAGCGTTTTGTTGTTGGTGGGTATTGGGGCTATGAGCGCTTATGTCGCATTACGAGGTAGTGCTGGCCTACGACGGGTTGCATGGGTAGGCGTTGTCGCGATATTAATCGGCATACTTGTAAGTATCAAGTGGTCAGGATTGGCAATCGCGGGCTTGATAGGTTTGGTATGGCTATACGAAGGCATCAAACGACATACTGGCTGGCAGCGACTATTTGCCGAGGCAGGGCTTGGGTTTGTGATCGCTGCGACGATTTATATCGGTAGTTTTATGGTGCATTTCTCGCTACTCGACCGCAGCGGTGAGGGCGATGCGTTTATGTCGGAGCGCTTTCAGTCGACACTGCAAGGCAATCCGCTCTACAGCGAATCGGCCGGTATGGCGTTTTGGGATAAGTTTGTGGAACTCAATGCTCAGATGTATACAGCGCAAGATTCGCTTATCGGTGTTGAACATCCATACGCTTCAGAGTGGTATACATGGCCATTGCAATTGCGTCCTGTGTATTACTGGCAGGGTGCCGAGATAGAAGGGTTGCAGGCGCACATATATTTACTCGGGAATCCTATGGTGTGGTGGGGCAGTGCGGTAGGTGCGTTGGTGGCGCTGCTTTTGTGGCTGGCACGACCTCGATCGCTCGGCAGGCACCGGACTTTGGTTGGTTTCTTGCTATTTGGCTATATGGCGAATTTCTTGCCATTTGCTTTCATCGATCGACCGATGTTCTTGTATCACTATCTGTTTGCACTGATCTTTGCGATTTTACTGACATGTGTGTTGCTCGCGCTTTTATTTGACTGGCAAGCGCAAAAGTACGGACGCAAAACGGTATATCAGACGTCGTGGGGTATTGCCGCAGCACTCATGCTAGGGTTTATCTATTTTATACCTGTGAGTTTTGGGGTGCCACTCACTGTGAGCGACCTCGGTCGTTATATGTGGTTGCCTAGCTGGCGGTAGATTTACGTACTTTCAGATAGTTCCATGGCACCGGTATGGAGCTTGCAGTATACTGGTGCTATGACGAAAAACACGACCACGATCATCGAGCTGAATGGTGTGACGAAAAAGTTCGGTGTGTATGCAGCAGCGAATAACATTTCATTTACTGTGCGCGAAGGTGAGGTGGTGGGGTTTGTTGGCGAAAACGGCGCCGGTAAAACAACGACGATTAACATGTTGCTTGGGTTTACGTCACCGACGAAAGGCACAGTGAAGTTATTTGGTAGTGCCATGCGACCAGGGTCAGCACATATATCCCACCGAAGTATTGGCTATGCGTCCGGCGATATGTCGCTCCCAGAAGATATGACTGGCGAGCAGTATATACAGTTTGCGATGGCACAGACACCAGGTGATCACAGCGCACGATATCGTGAATTGGCAACGGTATTCAGGCCGCAAATTGGTAAGAAAATCGGTGACATGTCGCGTGGTAATAAGCAAAAGATTGCGCTTGTCGCGGCGTTTGTGACTAATCCAAAATTGGTGATTCTAGATGAACCAACGAGTGGTTTGGATCCGGTGATGCAAGATGTATTTCTCGATACGATACGCGACATGGCCGCGCATGGTACGACTGTGTTTATGTCATCACACTACTTGCAGGAAGTTGCCGAGGTCAGCACGCGCGTCTTATTGATGAAGCAGGGTAGGATTATGGAAGATTTGACGGCGGAGCAGTTAGAGCGGCGTGGCGGTAAAATTGTAACGCTCACGACCAAGCACGCGGTGACGTTACCAAAAGATGATGTAGTTATTCCGACATCGACAAGACGTAACGGGTATTATGAGACATCATTTGATTTTATAGGAAAGCCGTCGGTGCTCACGAAATGGCTCAGTGGTGTGACAGGTGTGATAGACGTCACAATCACTGATCGCACGCTCGAGCATGAATTTAAAAGTGTTTATGAGTCGGAGGTAGGTGATGAATAGTGTGTTTGTGAGAACACTCCAAGACAAGCGGTGGTTTATCCTCGGGTGGTTTATCGGATTTGCGTTACTGGCGACGGTTATGGTGGTGTTTTATCCATCGATGCGCCAAGAGGGGACGTTAGATCAGCTAATGGCGACGATGCCAGATGCTTTCAAGGGGGTTATGGGGGATTTGGCTGACCTGACACGGTTTGACACCTATCTTGCCTCTCAGTTATTTGATATTCGAGCCTCACTCCTTGCGGGGATCATGGCAATCATACTTGCCATGAGTCTTACGGTGAGTGAAGAAGAGAAGGGGTTGCTACGAACGATGTTGAGTTTGCCTGTGAGCCGTGTGTCGCTACTACTGCAAAAGTGGTTAGCTATGGTTGCGATTATCTTTGTGACACTGCTTGGTATCGTGGTGGCGGTATATGCGCTGCAGGGTACAGTAGATGCGGCGATTACGTTTGCTGCCATGACAAAATTGTTTTTCATGACATGGCTAGTGCTCGTAGCGATCGCAACGATCACGTTTGCTGCTGCCATGATCACGGGCAGGCGTGCTATTGCAATGCTCGTAGGTGTGCTTGTGATGGCAGGAAGTTTTATTGTTTCGACGTTTGGCATGTCTGTCGATTGGCTGGCAGACTATGAGTGGCTGTCGCTTTTCCATTACTTCCCTGCGTCCGAAGTTGTGCGTCAGGGTATCGAAACGAACAGCGTAGTCGTGCTTGGGAGTCTCACGGCTATATCTCTGGCTGCTTCACTTATTGTATTCCGCCGTCGTGATGTGAATTAGGCTGCTATCATAAATATATGACTATTTGGGAATCTCGGCTTTACTTGATGATATAATTGCTGGTCGAAAGACGGTCGAGGGTCGGTTGAATCGCAGTAAGTTTGCTGAGTATAGGCCAGGCGATATTATCAAGCTACGTCGTGATATACGGCAGGCGGATGGTATGCTACAGGACGGCGAACCAGATGCCGCGCGGGTAGAAGTTGTAGCTATTCGCAACTACAAGACATTTCTTGAAATGGTAACCGTTGAAGGTTATAAAAAAGTGATTCCATATGCAAAAACCGCTCAAGAGGCAGCAGATGAATACAATAAATATTATTCAGCAGAAGATCAGGCAAAGTATGGCGTGTTGGCTATTGAGATAACTATTATTGAGCCAGGTAGGGTATAATATAGAGGTAATAACCGCGGACAGTGATAGAGACGAGGATTCATGCAGTGAATTTTCACCCCTGTTACTCTCCGCACACAAAGGAGGACATAGTATGTCAACGATTAATCCCCATGGGAAAGAAATCATTTCTGTTAGCACTGAGCTGGCAGGCAAAACACTCACGCTTGAGGTAAATCGACTTGGTTTTCGAACAACAGCAAGCGTGCTGGTGAAGTATGGAGATACGGTAGTGTTAGGTACAGCAATGGTCGGCTCGCGCCCGATACAGCTGGATTATTTTCCGCTGAGCATCGACTATGAAGAAAAATTTTATGCAGCTGGCAAGATCAGCGGTAGTCGCTTCATCAAGCGTGAGGGTCGTCCGAGCGACGAGGCAATTTTGATTGGACGTTTGATTGATCGTCCAATCCGCCCATTATTTCCAAAAGGCTATCGCCAGGAAGTTCAGGTGGTCGCGAGTGTGTTATCTATGGATCCGGATTTCCGACCAGATAGTATTGCGATGATTGCAGCAAGTACTGCGTTGATGCTGACTGGCACGCCGTTTGATGGGCCAGTAGCTGGTCTCCGTGTTGGTCGTGTCAACGGTGAGTTCAAGGCATTTTTGACACCAGAAGAGCGCGAGCAAAGCGACCTTGACCTCGTGGTTGCTGGTATTGAACGCGGTATTACCATGGTAGAGGCTGGCGCCAATGAAGTGAGCGAAGATGTGATTGCTGAAGGTTTGGCGTGGGCTTTTGAGCAGTATCAGCCAGCGATTCAGTTGCAAAAAGAGCTAGCCGAAAAAATTGCGCCTGCTCCTCAGGAGTATACGCTGGTACTGCCTGACGAAAACGTTCAAGAGGTAGCTGATGAGTGGTTGGCAGATAAGCTTGGCGATGCGCTTCGTCGACCGTATCCTGAGCGCAATGAAATGGTCAATGAGCTGCGCTGGGCATATCATGCGGCGATGGCCGAGAAGATCGGTGATGGCTACGATGAGCTCCGTGATGAGTACGACGAAGCGTTTACGGCAGCACTACATAAAGATGTGCGTCGAGGAATTGTCGAGAGCGGTACGCGTCCTGATGGTCGCAAGCTTGATGAGATTCGTCCACTAAGTAGTGAGATCGGCTTGTTGCCGCGCGCTCATGGTTCGAGTATTTTTACTCGCGGCGTGACGCAGGGTATGAATATCGTCACATTGGCACCGCTTAGTTATGCGCAGATGGTCGACACTATGGAGCAAAACGATTACGAGCGCCGCTATATGCACCACTACAACGCTCCTGGCTATACTGTTGGTGAAGTACGTCGTCTTAGCGGCCCGGGCCGTCGCGAAATCGGTCATGGCTATTTGGCTGAACGTGCGGTCATTCCGGTGTTGCCAACTGAAGAAGAGTTTCCGTATACAATTCGTAGCGTGACTGAAATTATGAGCCAAAATGGCTCGACAAGTATGGCCGCTACCTGTAGTTCGGTATTGGCGCTGATGGACGCAGGTGTGCCAATCAAACGACCAGTAAGCGGTATTGCAATGGGTCTTATGATGGATGGCGATACACCATATGTCCTCAGTGATATTGCTGATGCCGAAGACTTTGCTGGTGATATGGACTTTAAGGTGACGGGTACCGAAAAAGGCATTACAGCTATCCAGATGGATATGAAAGTGCACGGTTTGCCGGTCAGTATTTTGCGTCAAGCAATCGATAAAGCAAAACCGGGACGTGACCATATATTGCAGCACATGATGACAGTGCTTGCGGCACCAAAACCAACTCTGAGTCCATATGCACCACGTATCGAAAAGATCAAGATCAACCCAGATAAGATCGGTGCAGTGATTGGTAAGGGCGGCGAAGTGATCAACAAGATCACGAAAGAAACTGGTGCAGAGGTTGATATCAAAGATGACGGTCTAATTACTGTTGCGGCGACCGATACAGCTAGTATCGAGCGTGCGCTCGACTGGATTCGTGGTCTCACTGAAGAGCCAGAGGTAGGCAAGATTTACGAAGGTACTGTTGTCAGCATCAAAGACTTCGGTGCATTTGTGAATATTATGCCAGGGACCGACGGCATGGTACATATCAGTAAGCTCAGTGATGAGCGTGTCGAAAAGGTTGAAGATGTCTTGCATGAAGGCCAAGTGGTCAAGGTCAAGTTGACTGGTATTGATGAGCGCGGACGTTTGAGCTTGTCGATCAAAGACGTAGAAGCATAGACGGTTACTGCCTCAAAAAACGAGCAGCAGTTTGCTGCTCGTTTTTATAGTGTGTAATAGTGAAATAATACGTGCTAGGTTATACTGCGATTATGAATATTATACTCCTTGACTCAAAACATTGGCCATCTGTTTATGAGCGGGGTGTTGAGAAGCATGAGGTTCAAAAGACCGCTGAGGATGCCGCGCGCGAAGTGGTGCAACTCATTCCTTTTATGCCGAGTTATGTGAATCTTGTCGTATACCCAAGTGTAGCGGATGATGTTATCCTAGAGACAGGCACGATGGGTATGACATATAGTGATGAGTACGCTTCGGTGTATTTTGATCATTCTATTCCATATGGTAAAGAGGAGCTACTCGACAGCATACGTACAACGGTATATCACGAGCTCGTGCATGCGGCTACATTTCAGTTTGAAGGTTGGCAGCCTAGCGTGCTGTTTGGTGCGGTGACTGAAGGGCTTGCGACTGTGTTTGAGCGAAATTATGCTGATGAAAAGCCGCTATGGGGTAACTACGAAGACGACAAGACGATGCAAAAATGGCTACAGGAACTAAAGGACTTGCCCGGTATAGGACAAAAGAATAACGACTACTTTTTTAAACATGTCGACGGGAGAAGATGGATTGTTTATAAAACAGGTACATGGATTGTCGATAAGCTATTGGAATCGGGCGAGGATTTATTTGAACTCATGAAACTAGATCACAAAGATGTAATGGCGAAGCTTGAATCACTGCAAGAATAGCTGTAAAAGCATAGCCGCTAGCTAATGCTAGATGATAAGCTATTACCATGAACACTACTTACTCTGGCGATTCGTGGGCGACGCTGCCAGTTCTTGATTTTAAAGAGCAGCTACTAGAGGCGATCGATGTCAATCAAGTGACCATCATCACGGCTGAAACTGGTGCGGGCAAAAGTACGCAAGTGCCGCAGTATTTGGCGGAACATGGCTACGACAAGGTGATAGTGACACAGCCCCGTATATTAGCGGCGCGCAATCTGAGTCTTCGTGTGCGCGAAGAGTGGGCGCTGCGCAACGCGATCGATAGTGACTCTATTGTTGGTTACCGTACGGCGCATGAGCGTGACGATAATCCAGATACAAAAATTTTATACTGTACAGACGGTTTGCAGCTAGTGCGTGAGATTACCGGTAGCGGTACATTGGAGCGTCAGGTGCTGGTACTCGATGAAGTGCACGAGTGGAACGAAAACATGGAAGTGTTGGTGGCGTGGGCAAAAAAGCGTTGTCAGGAAGAGCCGAGCTTTAAAGTCGTGATCATGAGCGCGACGATCGAAACCGATACGTTGGCGCAATATTTTGATACCGATGCAGTGATCGATGTGCCCGGGCGCAGCTATGAAGTAGTGAGGCGACGTGGCACTGATGTGATTAGTGAAATCTTTAATCAGCTGACGACTGCAAAAAGCAATATGCTGGTGTTCTTGCCGGGAAAATCTGAGATACAAGATGTGTCCGATGCAATCGCCGAAAAAGCGACTGCTGCTGGTGTGCCGGTTATTCCGCTACACAGTCAGCTTGAGGCAACGTCGCAGCAACAAGCGTTTGCTAACTATCCGAATGGCAAAGTGATACTTGCGACAAATATTGCTCAAACAAGTGTAACGATAGACGATATTGATGTTGTTATCGATAGCGGTCTTGAGCGTCGGTCAGAAGTTCGCAATGGTGTCGAGGGGTTATTTATCGCTCAGATATCTCAAGCGGATTGTTTGCAGCGGGCAGGCAGGGCAGGTCGCACCAAAGCGGGTGAATACATCTTGGCGCCATACGATACGTTGCCATGCCTAGAATTTGACGAACGGCCTGAATATGCCTCACCAGAAATTTTACGCAAACACATCGACCGATTGACGCTACGGCTTGCGAGTGTCGGAATTGATATTGAGATGCTGGATTTTTATCATGATCCGAGTAAAAAAGCGATTCAACATGCCAAACGAACGCTTGTTGCACTCGGTGCTATGACAAAATCAGGCGACGTGACACGGATTGGTCGTCAGATGGAGGGTTTTCCTGTTGAATCAAGCTACGGTCGCATGCTGGTCGAGGCTATGCAATTTGGCGCTGAAGTACAGTCCAAGTTGGCGGTGATTATCGGTATTCAAGAGGTAGGTGGCATTGTAAAGGGTGGCTCTCGACACACTGGCTGGCATAAATACACCAAGCAAACTAAGTCGGATTTGCTGGCGCAGTACGATATATATTTGGCGTTGCCAGATATACCTGACAGTATGTACGAAGATATTGGTGTGATTGCCAAAAATGTTCATAAAGCGACCGAGGTGATGGAGCGTTTGGAGCGAGATCTGCAATTAGGTGCGATTCCGTTAACGCCATTGACTGACGACGAGCAAGATCAGCTGATGCGTTGTATTGTGGCGGGGCAGATCGACGAGTTGTGGTCGGTTGATGACCGTGGTGAGGCAGTGCATATATTTACCAAGCGCCACCGCGAATTATCGAGCAGCACCGTGGTGCGCAATCCAAAGCTTGTTGCCGGTACGCCGTTTGACTTGCAAGTACCAACCAGAAGTGGCGGACTCGAAACGCTAAACTTGGTGCAGGGAATTACTGCAGTCAAAGTTGACTGGCTAGTTGATTTAGCGCCACATTTGTTTGCATCGCGTCGCGGCAAGGTGTTTTATGACCCGCGCACAGGTACGCTGGCATCGCGGCAATTGGTGCGAACTGGCGGGCAGATCTTTGAGGGTGCGAGTGTGCCACTGACAGAAATGACAAATGACAATATGCGATTGTTTTCGGATAGTTTTGCCGACTGGGCGCATGCGCAGATCGAGCGCGAACGCCGTAGCTTTGCAAAATATCACACCAAACGCATCCCCTCGGTGCCACTGCCGCAGTTGCGACAACAGGCTCGGGCACTTGCTGGACACGCTGTGTCGCTTGATGATTTATCGTCCAAGCAACGTGCAGAATTGATTAGTTTATCGAAGTTGAGTACGCATTTGGGCGATGATTTTATGACAAAATTAGGAGCCTCGTATAGTCGTTATGCTGGCTCGCAGCAGCGCGGTGGGCGTCGTGGCTGGCAACCAAAGCATAAACGTAAGTATGATCGTCGTCAAAAATAGATCGCTAGGAGTTTTCGCAGACTTTTAGACGAAGCCTAATGAGGCCTTAGTGTTTCATCAGTTGAGCCGTTCCAAATGTCTTTTTGTGCGGTCAATAAGTATGAAGTGCACGTGATAGATCCACCGTCACATCCTGTCGGAGATGCGGTATATAGATAATGTGATGACGCCGAGGTGTTGACGCAAAATTCAGTGTATAAGTCGCCCGCAGGAATAATCGCATGTGTTGGCTGGTCGCAGATTGCCGCCTTGTTCACGGGATATGTATTGTTGTCGGTATAGTATTCGCCAAGCTGGAGTTTCACTTTGGCTAGTGTGGTGACGGCGGCATTTTGTTTGGCGCGGTTTTGCGATCCACTCCAGGATACGAGTCCAATTGCAGCAAGAATAGCAATAATACTTACGACGATAATCAGTTCGACAACTGTGAAGCCTTCCGTTTTGTTGTTTGGTGTCATGACGTGTTCCCCCTGAACATAAGGATTATATAAGTATTAGTATACACGGCAAATTGAGTTCGGTATTTTTTGGTGTAAAGTTTGCATAGCTATGGAAAAACCTGTCTGTAATTAACGATATTCCATATTGCTGCGCGTACTTTACCACCAAACGCGTCGCCGACCGGAAAACTATCTTTGTTGATACCACCGGTCAAAAAGCCACCACCTAGGAGCCCGCCGTTTGATGCAATTTCTATACGTTGTCCAGAAACAGCACCAACTGTACCGTTTGTCACACGAACTGTACCGAAATACGAATAAAACACATACGAAACTGCAGTGCTATCGGCGGCAAATGTCACAGTAGGGACATTGACAGAGTTGTATAAGTGATTAGACGGCAAGCTATTGCAGCTCGGGTTTGTGTTGCAGGCGGTGCTGGTCGAATTAAAGCTAATGAAGATTGCACCTACACCATGACTGTTGGGGGCAAAATTCGACCAATGATTGGCTATATTGATTTTTCCTTCAACAGCAACGATAGGTGGTTTCGTGATTGGATTACCATTCGAGTCATTATCGGCAACGACGATACCTCCAATGCCTGAAAAGTTAAGATCACCCCGTATGTAAACGTTTCCTTCTATTACTCCACCGCAGTTTTGGAATGTCGGAGGAGCATAGGTGACGTTGCCGCTATAGATTGTGTTTGCTCTGAGAATATACGGTGGCGTCGCGCCTTCATGATTGTATCTATCGCAGGCAAACCCTGGTAATGTCTGAGTCATGCTATCGTAAAGTTCTTGGCGGTCATATTGTGGCATTATGACTTCTGGAGCATCGCAATTATATAAAAAGCCTTGACCGCCTAGTCCAGGAAAAATATTTGTATTAGTTACTTGATCTGTCGCGCAAACCGTCCCGTAAATCCCGTTATTGCCAGTGTTTACGATTTGTATTGGCTCGCCGCTGCCAGGTCGGGGACCAGTGCATTTAATAGGGTAATTTGTAGAATCACCACAGCCTTTGTTGGCAACGCTTAGTGTAGTGTCGGCATTGGGGCCAAGGATTGTCCACGTCGTGCTTCCTACCATGCCGCTATTGATCTGCACTTTTCCGTTGACCCAGATATTTTCGCCACCTATAGCACCGTCACCATTGACGACGAGTCCTCCGGGTCCAGCTGCCACGCGTGCAGGGATAGATTGCCCTCCAAGAGAAGCTGTCACTTCGACAGTTTTTGTATTAACTGGTGTAGTGGCAGACGGTGTTCTGTAGGCATAGCCAGTCGAGGTTATTGTATATAGCTCGGAGGTTTCATCGTAAGTAACTTCCGTCGAATACTCTGCTTTGCCTTTATCAACATCGGCGTACATTTGCTTGTTGGTGTCGTAGCCAGTGAAGTTTTGTTGAGTGAGGAGCACGTTTAACGTATCTGTAACTCCTGCATCTGCCGCTAGGATTGCACTTTCTACATAGGTGTTACGCTTACTTGATTCGTAGCGTGCTGCTACGACGCTGGCAATTGATAGTCCTATCATTAAAAAAGCACTGGAAATAACGAGTATAAACACCAGAGCGTAGCCGCGTTGATTTTCGATACTGAGCCGTTTCATTATGGGATAAGACCTTTTCGTCCAACAACACCCGTCAGTGTGACGTTCTTTGCGCCCCCGCTCCACGTAATAGTGACAGTCACGAGCCGTGACCTTCCAGCAAATACTGAACCAACATTCATTACTCCTGTTGCGTCTTGCGGTAGGGCTGAAGGAAGGTTGTTTGTGATGTCGGTGTTTCCTTCGGTTAGTAGGTTAACACCTTTTGCGCGTGCATTTTCAATCTCAGAGCGTGCAGTACGAGTAGCGACATCCAGATACCATACATTACGCTGACTACTTCCAATAGCAATGAATAGGCCAATAATAGAGGCTATAAAGATTGCCCCTACGGTTATAGAGACAACAAGTTCGATGAGAGTGATACCATGTTCATGCGATCGTTTGGTGGTATGTGCATGCATTGAATAGTCACCTTCTGCGTAGCTTTGCGACCCTGTCAAGGCACCTCCAGCGTGTGTCACCTATGTTATTATGTTGAATATAAGTATAAGCGATATGCAAGGTTAAAAAAATAGCAAACAAACAGGGCGGTTTTACTATTGTTGAGCTGATTATTACAGCGGTGGTATCGTCCATCGTTATAATTAGCCTTATTAGCGTGGTAGTAATGCTCACGCAAAACACGGCGCTTATGGGTACCCGCAATGGACTACCTGTGGATTTGCAGGCGGGACTACAGAAGGTGGCGAGTATTGTCCGCAATTCAGATAACGTACTGCTGTATAATCTCGCACCGGACGACAATGCCCCGACAGTAAAAGTAGGTGAAGCGGGAAGTGTGCCTGGGCCACCAGAAGTATCTGGCGACGATGACTATCGGTATTTTTGGCGTTCGACTGACCGTCAATTGGTTTTATCTCAGCCATCACGAACAGCCAGTGGCGCACCTATCTATGAGGATCCAGCGCAAGGTGATTTCACGGGGCCACGAGACAGTACAGTGCTGTATCTCAAGGGCAAGGCGCTTTATCAGCGAACGGTTTATGACGGTGCAGGAGCGGGCAATACGTTAGCTTGCCCTGGCGTCAGTGAGGCTGGGGGTTGCGATGATGATATTAAGCTTCTAGATAACATCAAGATAGAAGGAGGCGTACCTTTGTTTAGTGTGACATATCTTGATGGTGCGGGAGTGCCGATTCCAGCGACACTGCCTAGTGGACAAGATAACTATCATGCACGCAAGACAACAAAAGCTATCAAAGTAGATGTGACGTTAGAAATTACAAGAGCAGGGAAAGCGATCACTTATCAAGATACCTCCACAACAAGTTTTCGCAAAGAGCATGTTCCTGGTTCGTTTTTTACCAACCCTGGCACTGGTAATGTTGGGGTTGCTCCTCCGTATACTATGTCTGGCATATATGTAGGACCAGGAGGGTTAACATTGTCAGGCCTATCGTCATTTGTGACAGGCTCAGGGTTGAATGTCATGGGAAGGGTCGCGATTGGTGGGTGGTCGGGGCTCGGCACATTAGCGGTACCAATGAATGTGTTTGTGGGTAATCAGGCATGCGGCACTCCTCCTGACTGGCCGACATCTTGTGCCCCAACGCAGCCCATAACAGGATTGACGGGCCACGGTGTTGCCGTATATGGCAATGTCTGCGCGACTAGCCAGATTACGAGCACGAACATGTCAAATCCGGGCCTGCAGCCAGGTTGTGTATCGCCACAGGTCAACTTGCCTACATACGATAGGCAGGCATTTGTAAGTAGTATGAAACAGCAGCAATCACCGAGCAATGCTTCCTGTAGTTTGTTGAATTTTTCAGCAAAAAAACTAGGACCAGATGTTCAGTATGTGGGCTCCATTGAGCAAGCTTTTATTTTTTGTAGCCTGACAGTGAGGGGTAATGTTCATGTCATGGGTGATTTTGATGTCGGCAGCTTGACTACAATTTATGTCGATGATTCAGTCGGAATGAACCGACCGATTGTTTTGGTTGACGGAGACATTAATATGGATTTTGCTAACAACGTCGTCCCAAATAGCTACGGGACGGGTATTGATTTTATTAGTTTTGGGTCCGCAAACGCAAGTTGCCTGACGACGCCAGCTTGTCGTGACCGTACAGATATGAGTGTGCTGTATAACTCATACAATACCCCGACTGTTTCATTGAACTGGGTGTCGGCGCCGGGCAGTACATTTTATTCGTATTATGGAGCCGTCAACGTAGGATTCGGCTCAAATATCAGTGGAGTAGCGGGGCAGACTGTGACGATTGGTGGCTTTGCATCGGTCAACGGCCCCTAAGGGCTATGCCTATTGGCGAAGGGTTTTATGGCTAAGAGGATACGTAGTGATCTATAATAAGAGTATAGACAAGGAGGCGCGTATGGGATTTTTTAGCGATCTAGGTAAAGCACTTATAGGTAAGTCGTCAGAGCCAGCGAGCGACGCAGCGCAACCGGATAGTACACAAACTACTGCCGAGCAGCAAGGGATTCTTGATGAGCGTGGGCTCAAAATCATACCGGAAATAGAAGTTAAAAATGTACGTTCGCACCGTAACGGTAATCGGTTGCGGGTAACTGGTTGGATTGCTAATGCGTCTGATCAAATAATACGCATCGACGTCACACGCGTGCTTGATCAACAGCGAACCCAGAATCGTTTTTTGAACCCACGTGATTCGCACGAGCATGTGCTTTATGAAGGTGAAATACCAGATGATGACAACAAGACGAAAGGGCATATTACCTATCGGTTACAGGTAAATGGCGATGTATTTATGGAAAACTATCGTGTCGAATTCGATGTTGAGTCGGACGGTAAGCATATCGTGACAGACCTTGTCGACGAAGGTCCTACGCGGGATATTTAAAGGATGGATAAGCAAGCCGAGCTCGACAAGCTAAAGCGGGTAATTTTGAATAACGATATCGGTTTAGACCTTGCGCTGCAGGCTGCAAATCTAGTGATGGGCGATGGAAATCTCGATGCCGAGATAGTGTTTATCGGTGAGGCGCCAGGTAAAAAAGAAGACGAACAAGGACTGCCGTTTGTTGGTGCTGCCGGTAAGTTTTTGAACGAAATGTTAGCGCAAGCGGGCATGACACGCAGCGATGTATACGTCACCAATATCGTCAAATACCGTCCGCCTGAAAACCGTGATCCGTTACCCGAAGAGAAAGAGGCTTTTTGGCCGTATTTACTCAAACAACTACAGATTATCGAACCCAAAGTCGTGATCACGCTCGGGCGTCACAGTATGGAGTATTTTTTGCCAGATATGAAAATCAGCCAGATTCATGGTCAGCCACGGCAGGTGATAGTAGACAATATGACATTAACGGTGATTCCGCTGTATCATCCGGCAGCAGCACTTTATAATGGTAGTATGCGCCAAACGCTGATAGATGATTTTTTGATGGTTCCCAGTATAGTCGAAGGGGTCACTGCAGAAGCTAAATTTGCAAATTTGCGAAAAGTATGCTAACATGGTATCACCAATCGAGAGGGACTCTGACATAGCTCGCACCCTCATCTCGTATTTATTTAGTAATAACAAGCATTTATTTCAATAAACAAAAGGAGAAATAACAAATTATGGGTCAACGAAGACTCTCTAATGCCGCACCTGACGATCAAAGTAAGCGTCCACAGGGGCAGCAGCGTCAAAAATCAAACAACACGGTGCTTAACAACACCAATACTCGCAAGGGCGAGGTATTTCGTGCACAACGTCGTACGAGCGAAAATGTAAATCTACGTGCTTCTCAGCACATGATCAATATTCCGGTTAACAAATCTATCTATAACGGCTATAGTGGCCGCCAATTTAGCTTGGCTGATCAAAAGCGTCAGCCACGCACAAAGGGTCCTGTACTAAAGGTTATGCCTATCGGTGGTCTTGGTGAAATGGGTATTGGTAAAAATATGATGGCTATCGAATATGAAGATGAAATCATTGTGATCGATGCTGGCTTTTTGTTTCCTGGCGCTGATTATCCTGGTATCAACTATATTACGCCAGACATTAGCTATCTTGAAGAAAACAAGCATAAAATTCGTGCGCAAGTATTTACGCACGGACACCTTGATCATATCGGTGCGTATCGTCACTTTGCACACAAAATTCCAGCGCCAGTATATGGAAGCAAGTTTACGCTTGGTATGGTACGGCGCACCATGGAAGAAGCTACAAGCGGCTTTACGCCTGACTACCGTGAGCTAGATCCAGAAGCGCACGAGCGCGTACAAGTAGGCGATAACTTTAGTATTGAGCTTGTGCGAGTAAATCACTCGATTCCTGATGCAACGGCTGTCGTGGTACGTACGCCATTGGGCGTATTGGTAGATACAGGCGACTGGCGATTTGAAGACAATCCAGTTGATGGTAAAAAGTTCGACCTCGAACGACTCACCGAGATTTCTGCAAAAGAAGGTATTTTGATGTTGATGAACGAAAGTACTAACTGTGAATCAGAAGGTACTCATCATCATGGTGAATTTGATATTCAAGCATCGATGGGTCAGGTAATGGATAAATATCCAAATAGCCGTTTAATTCTGAGCTGTTTCTCGTCACAGATTCACCGTATGCAGGTGATCTTGGAAGAAGCCAAAAAGCACGACCGTAAGGTTGCGTTTGCGGGCTATAGCATGATTCAAAACCTTGAGGTTGCACTGCGTGCTGGCACGATTAAGATTCCAAAAGATGTCGTAGTGAAGATGGAAGACGTCGTTAAATTGCCTGATGGCAAGGTAACAATTGTCTGTACCGGTAGCCAAGGTGAGTTCAACGCGGTACTTAATCGCATGGCGAGTGGCGCGCATAAGTTTATCAAGATCAAAAACAGCGACGTTGTCGTGTTCAGCTCAAACCCAATTCCAGGTAATGAGAAATACGTTGTTCGTACTGTCGATGGTTTGATGCGTGAAGGTAGCGAAGTTATCCAAAACGGCAAGACACACCTGACAGGTGTTGGCCCGCTTCACCTTTCTGGTCACGGCTACTACGATGATCATGTCAAATTAATCAATGCGCTCAATCCAACATACTATATGCCAATTCACGGCGAGTTCCACATGCTTGTACACAATGCTAGTTTGGCTGAAAAAGAATGTGCGATTCCACGCGATAATATATTTGTGTGCGACAGCGGCGATGTGATCGAAGTCACACCAGAAGGTGCCAAGAAAAATGGTCGTGTCCCTGTGGGCGGTATTATGTATGACGACAGCGGCGCGATTGTGAGTGAAGTTGTACTCAAGGATCGTATCCACATGGCGACTGAAGGTATGTTTGTTGTTGTACTGACTGTTCAGCGTGGCAGTGGTCGTCTGATGACGAGCCCGGATATTATTAGTCGAGGCTTTATCTATCTGCGTGATAGCGAAGAGTTGATGGGTACGATTCGTCAGTATCTCAAGCAGAAAGTTGCTCGCAGCTTTAGTAGTAAAAGGATTGATCTAGATCAGATTAAAAAGGAACTCAAAGACGAACTGACGCATATTCTATACGATCAAACGCGTCGTACGCCAATCGTGATTCCGGTGATAAATGAAATTGGAGGCGGCGGTGCGTCGCGCCAAAACGGTCAATCGCAGACTCGTCAAAATCAAAGCCCGAGGCAAGATGGCAATGATGCTGCTCGGACACCTCGCAAGTTTCCACCACGCCAAGTGCCTGATACTGAGGTTGCCGACCCAACCCTGCGTTCGCAGAGTGAACCGCGCGCTTACTAGTCTCACCATTTCATAGATGTCGCTTATGCTACAATGTGAGTGACTATGAAGCAATCTACACAAAGCAGTCGTGGCTTTACTATCGTTGAAATACTCACGGTAGTATTGATTATAGGCATACTAGCAATTATAGGGTTTGTTGCTTATAGCGGTATGCAGCAAAGCAGTCGTGAGGCAAAAATTGCAGCTGATCTCGATAAGATGACCAAAGCGATTACTGTCGCACGGCAACAGAAAAAGGCGACGCTATATAGCATTACGGGCAATAGTGGAACTGCTAGCTACTGTCTGCAGCATAACGATGGCACTGACCTGGCTGCTTTATCCAAATTGAACAACTGCTGGGCGCGCTATAACGATGCACTGGATAAGATTAGTATCGCAGCTGGTATGAATATCCGTGACACTGTCGACCCATGGGGTAGGCCGTATTTTATCGATGAAAATGAGGATGCTGGCCTAGGCGGTAGTTGCGACAAGGATGTAATAGGGGTGTATAGACATCCATTTGTTCAAAATCCAACCCCTAATTATGCGCGTGAGCTTAACCAGTATTTTTCAGGATGTTAAGAATCGGCAAGTACTTGCAAAATGTAGTAAATTTTGCTATAATATAAAGATAAGCTATCAGATATAATAAACAGCATATGGCAAAAAAGCGAAAAACAAAAAAGAAATCCGCACCAGCGAAGCCGCAGCATAAGCTACCGGCTGGTTTTTGGCAGCAAGTTACAGCGCTGCTACTCATCGCTTTTTCTGTGCTTTTGATTGTGGCATGGTTTGGCGCAGGTGGGCCGATACTCGAATGGGTGCAGCAAACATCGCTGAAGTTCATCGGTAATGCGGTCTATGTTGTGCCGTTTTTGTTTGTGTATGTCGGAGTAGAGATTTTTCGCGCCGAGCAAAACAAACTACCGTTTATCATGAAAGCTGCAGCAGTCCTGCTGATTGTATGGTTTGCGGGTCTTTCGGGACTCTGGTTTAAGACCGACGCGGGTGAGGCGGCTGGAGGCTGGATTGGCAACAGTATCAATGATTTGATGTTTCAGCTTGTGAGCATACCAATCGCTGGGTTTGTCTATGTATTATTGGTGTTGGTAACGATGCTGTTTATTTTCCGGACAAATCCGATTGTAGTGATTAAGCGTATCTGGGCGATGCTACAAACAGAGCAGCATGAAGAAAAGCAGAACGTGAAGGTGATGCGTCAGGCTGCCGCCGAAGATGAGCCAAAATCAAAAAAGAAGATTTCTGATTTCAAACTCAATGCCGGTGTCGAAGCTTTGGGCGTCGAGGACCTAGAGTCTGATGCAGACAAAAAGCCGTCGCGTCTATCGTCGTTTCGGGGTAGTGTATCTCGTGACAAGGTAGCCGAAGAGCGCAGTGCATTGGTATCGGTCAGTGATCCAAACTGGAAATCACCAAGTCTTGATTTGCTAGAAACCAAGCAAAAGCCAGCCAATGCTGGCGATGTGCAGCAAAACGCGCAAATTATCAAAGACACACTCAGTGAGTTTAGTATCGATGTCGAGATGGAAGGTGCTAATATCGGTCCGAAAGTGACGCAGTATACGCTGAGCCCGCCAAGTGGTGTCAAACTGACAAAAATCACGGCACTCGAAACCAATATTGCCCTCAACCTAGCTGCAGAATCGATTCGCATCGAAGCACCTATTCCGGGTCGGCGTGCGGTTGGTATCGAGGTGCCAAACGTGAAGGCAGCTGATGTGAGACTGCATGGTATTCTGACATCAAAGCAATGGAATGGTAGTAGTGAGCCGCTAGGTTTTGCGATTGGTCGCGACATATCGGGCGAAGCCGAGGTAGGCGAGCTTAATAAGATGCCCCATCTTCTGATTGCTGGTCAGACGGGTAGCGGTAAATCAGTCATGATCAATACGTTGCTGACGAGCTTGCTATATCGCAATAGTCCAAGCGAGATGAAGCTGATTCTGGTGGATCCAAAGCAGGTAGAAATGGCTTCGTACGAAGATATTCCGCACCTGCTTACGCCTGTGATTACCGAGCCGGAAAAGACCATCAGTGCGCTCAAATGGGCGGTTAACGAAATGGAGCGGCGCTATAAGCTCCTTGCCAAAAAACGCATAAAAGACATCAAGACGTATAACACCAAATTGGCGACTACGCCAACAAAAATCGCTGTCAAAGACGACGAAGGCAACGTGCAGGAGCATGACGAAGGTGCGATGCCGTATATCGTGATCGTGATTGATGAGTTGGCCGATCTAATGATGGTGGCTGGTCGTGATGTTGAGGCGCTGATCGTGCGCCTTGCACAAAAAGCCCGTGCGGTAGGTATTCATTTGGTGCTTGCAACGCAGCGTCCGAGCGTCAATGTTATCACCGGTCTGATCAAAGCAAATATCCCAGCGCGTATCGCATTTACGGTTGCGAGCCAGGTAGATAGTCGGACGATTCTTGACCAAATTGGTGCCGAGAAGCTACTTGGTCAGGGTGATATGCTGATGCATACCCCAAGTATGAGTAAGCCAAAGCGCGTACAGGGTGCATGGGTGACCGACGATGAAGTCGCCAAGATTACCGACCATTTGCGCATGCAGTCTGCGCCGCAATACAACGACGAAATAATCAGCCAGCCGGTACAATTGAACGGCAAGGGTGGAGTAGTGATGGATTTTGCAACAGATAGCAGTGGTGACCAGACGTACCAAGAGGCGTTGCGTATCGTGATCGATAGCGGCAAGGCGAGCGCGAGTGTGCTGCAGCGACGTCTGGGTATTGGCTATGCCAAGGCTGCACGCTACATCGACACTATGGAAGACCAAGGCATTATCGGCCCTCCAACAGGCAACTCTAAGCCTCGTGATGTGCTAGTGAGTAGTCTCGAAGATCTAAGCGGCGGCTCTGACGACGATATTTAACTATCTTTGCTACGCAGTAGAGCTAACTATTTTTGATACTGGACATTTCTACAGAGGTAGGGTATAATAAAAGTGTTATCAACTCAGCTTGCAGTACGTGCAAGCAACCGTGCGTAGCAATACGTATGAATTCCGAAGGAGGAAACTAGTGAAAGAATATGAACTAACCGTTCTGATTCATCCTGATCTGGAGGCAGATCTAGAAAAGCCGCTGACAAAGGTCCGCGATCTTATCAAAAGCACTGGCGGTGAAATCACCAGCGAAGACAATTGGGGCAAGAAAAAGCTTGCGTACAAGATCAACCGTGAAGATTTCGCTGTGTATGTCTACATGGACGTCAAGCTACCAGCCGAGGCGCTCCTCAAGATTAGCAATACGCTCAACATTACCGACGAAGTACTCCGCTACTTGTTGGTAAAGGTTGACGAAAAGGGCCGTGCGCTCCTAGCCGAAGACAAGAAGCGTGCAGCTGAACGCGAAGAAAGTAGCGACAAGGAAGAAAAAGGAGAGTAGGGTATGGCAAAGGGGTTTAATAAGGTGATTTTGATGGGAAATCTGACGCGAGACGTCGAGATGCGTACCACACCGAGCGGTCAAAATGTTGCAAACTTTAGCCTCGCGGTTAGCCGCAGCTGGAAAGATCAAAGTGGTCAAACTCAAGAGCAAACAAGTTTTATTAACTGCGTTGCTTGGGGTAAGGCTGGTGAGATTATTGCTCAGTACACATCAAAGGGAACCCCGCTACTAGTGAGCGGTCGACTAGACCAACGCAGCTACGAGGACAAGGATGGCAACAAGCGCCAGGCGATCGAAGTGAATGTCGAAGACTTCAACTTTATTGGTGGTGGTCGTGGTGATGGTGACGCCCCTCAGTCGAGCAGCGCAAGTTCATCAAAGAAAAAGTCTGATGACGTGGTTGTCGATGATATCGACGATAAGCCGATTGATCTCTCAGAAATACCTTTCTAATTCAATAAGCTAACAAGGAAATTTATTATGGCACTGAAACGATTTAAAAAAGATACGCCTGCGTATTTTGACTACAAAGACGTCAAAACACTACAGCGTTTTATCAATATGTACGGTCAGATCGAACCAATCAGCAAGACTGGCCTCAGCGCAAAGCAACAGCGACAATTGGCTGTTGCGATCAAGCGTGCACGCCACTTGGCGCTTTTGCCGTTCGTATCACAAGGCTAGTTTGGTAGCCGGTATTTGGTAGTTGGAAGGCGTCATGGGCGTGTCCCAACTACTATTTACTATCTACTAATAAATCAAACCGGAGGTTTTTTATGTATCAACCAACAGATCTGAAAAAAGGTGTCGTTTGCCAGATAGACGGCAAGCCATATCGTGTGACCGAGTACTCTCAAAAAGTGATGGGTCGCGGCGGTAGTATCGTCAACGTTAAGCTCAAGAATTTGATTGATGGCAGTGTGATCCCAAAAACATTTAAGGGACAAGAAAAAATTGAGCGTGCTGAAGTGACCAACCGCACCGTGCAGTATCTTTATACTGATGGTGAAGATTTTCATTTTATGGATCCGCAGAGCTTTGAGCAATTTCAGTTGAGTGCAGAGATTGTCGATAGTGCGGCGCCTTACCTAAAAGAGGGCGACGAATTGAGTCTACAATTTTTTGGTGATCGCGTTATTAATGTTGAGTTGCCGAAAAATCTCTATCTAGAAGTGACGTATGCCGAAGATGTCGTCAAGGGCGACACAACGAGCAGTGTACTCAAAGATGCAACACTCGAGACGGGACTAGTTGTTAAGGTGCCGGCATTTATAAAGGTTGGTGATGTGATTTCTGTTGACACAATAACTGGCGAATACCGCGAGAGAAAAAAATAGTATGACAAAAGCCAGGCTTGACCAACTGATGGTTGCAAAAGGCTTGGTTGCTTCGCGTTCACAGGCCGATAGCTGGATTGGGCTTGGTAAGGTGACGGTGGACGGCAAAGTGGCAAAAAAGTCTGGCGTGTTCGTCAACGACCGTGCCGACATAAAGCTAACCGCTGTTGATCGGTACGTGAGTCGAGCGGGCTTGAAGCTTGCGAGTGTGGCAACACTATTAGGCGTGGATTTTAATGGTAAGATCGTGCTTGATGTTGGCAGTAGCACGGGCGGATTTACAGACTATGCACTGCAAAACGGCGCGAGTAAGGTGTTTGCGGTGGATGTCGGCACCGAGCAGTTGCATCCGAGTCTACGAGGCAATCCCAAAATTGATTTGCACGAAAAAACCGATATTCGTGATGTGATCGTAGGTAAATTTATCAAAGGGGATGAAATATATGGTGGCAGCAAAACGCTGATTGCTCAAACGCCAGATATAGTGGTAATGGACGTGAGTTTTATTAGTCTTCGTGAGATTTTGCCGCATATCGCTAAAGAACTCAGTGGTAAAGAGACGCATATTGTCGCGATGCTCAAACCTCAGTTTGAGGCCGGACGCGAGCAGGTAAATAAAGGAATTATCAAAAACGATGCCGTAAGACGGCAGATTTTGCGTGATTTTGAGCAGTGGGCAAAACAGTTTTTTGTGATTATAGACAAGCGCGATAGTGAAGTTGCGGGCAGCAAGGGTAACAGAGAGCGATTTTACTTGCTAAACGTGGCACTATAGTTTACAAAATAGCTTAAATATAGTATAATGAATATAAGCCCCCCTGATGGTGGAGGCTTAGGGTAATTGACTAGCACCCGCTAGTTAGAACCTTTACAGATGGGAGAAGGTGAAAACATGAAACGGTTGCTCTGCTGCTTTGCAGCATTCGCAATCGCCGGAGTCGTGGGGTCGCCGGCGGCCATGGCCGATCCGTTCGACCCTGGGACGCCTGAGCCTCCGCCGTATGTTGATACGGTGCCAGTGCCTCAAGCACCCTCGGCACCGGTTGTTCAGGCTCCTCAAATGCCAGTTGCGCCACCTCCAGTGGCTCCTCCGGTCATTCAGGCGCCTGCACCACCGCCGATGGTTCCTGCTCCGGTTCCTGTGCCTGCACCGGAACCACCAGCGCCTGCACCCGCTCCGGCACCAGTTCCTCCACCAGTGCGTCAAGCACCGGTGGAGGTAGCTCCGGCTCCCAAGCCGCAGCCCGTGCCTGCTCCACTTCCGGCTCCCAAACCAGAAGTGAAGCCCGCTCCCGCGCCGCAGACGGTTACGCCGTCCGCACCGGCAACGGTGGAGGCACCCGTGCCTCCAAGCGTGAATACTCCGGCAGCCCCCGAACCGACGCAGGATACCCCTGCGCCGCGGACAGAGGCTCCGGTAGTGACTACGCAGCGGCAGGCTCCAGAATCGGACACCAGTACAGAGTCCGAGGAGTCCTTGCCGGGCACATCCTCGACCCCTCCCAGCGAGGAGGATCAGTCGACTGATGTGACCGACGAGGATGATGGCAGTTCTGACGAGGCACCATCGACGGACACCAACGACGCGCCGACCGAAACCACGGTCAGCCCTTCGGAGGATTCGGCGGTAGTACCAAACAAAGAGGACGATTCGGTGAGTGACGAGGAGTCGACTGCCACCACTACACCCCGTGACGAGGACGGTCAGTCCGAAGAAAACGGGGAGCAGAGTGATGATGGTAGCGACGAGGATGCGCCTGAGTCGACGGAGCCAACGGCACCGCCTGAGCCTGATGTGATCGAGCCGGAGGGTGTAGAACCCGAAGGTGAGACCGCGGGCACTTCGACAGAAGAGGTGGCAACGGAGCCTGATTTCGCGCCCTTCTGGTCACAGGAGGAGCTCGATGTGGCATCGGAACCAGAGCCGGTCGAGGCAGATGCTGAGGCTGTCAAATTGGCAGCAGCAGCAACTCCTCAGCCGGTAGATCCTCCGGTTGCAGCGCAGAAAGACACCGACGACGTCTTCGCGGCTATTCAGCGAGGGTTGGAGCGTGATCGTGATCGTGATCGCAACGACCGTCATCGGGATGATCGACGAGACTGGGATCGGGGCCACTGGAATGGCAAGGTGAAGCATTGGAATTGGGTCAAGTACGACTCATACCATCGCCCTGTCATTTACAACCCGTGTCCGGTGCCTGTTCGATTTGTCTATCACCATGGCGGCCATGCGCGCGTCGTGGTGGTGGCATCCGGAGCCAGTGTGAGAGTGGATGTCCGTGTGAACGGCGTCTTCCCTTTCACAGCTGTTGGCGTCAACGCTGCGGGTGTGGCTGTGAATGTTTCGGTCGGCTACTTCAACGGTGGCGGCTGGTATCCGCCGCATCATGGTTGGGTGCCGCCGCACCACGGCTGGTATCCGCCGCCTCCGCCCCCACCGGTGTACTACACCAACGTGAGGGTGGTGATGCAGCAGACGAATGTCTACTATCGCCCGATTGTGGTGAAGAAGGTGGTGGTGGTCGACGGTGGTTGCAATAACCAGCGTCGCACTTACTGCGACTGTGTGCTGCTCGATGGCACTCACCGCGTGTGGGGAAATTGGCAGACGGCAAGTGACGGAAGTCGGTACTTCTTGGCAGCTCAATCACAAGAATTGTCTGGCTTTACCGAAACGATCGATGGCCCTTCGGCGGCAGCAAAGCTGGACTACAATCTTCAGCTTGCTGGCAACAAGGAACAGGTCGAGAACGAAGCGGCTACCTTGGCTTCAAACGACAGCTCATTGCTCAACTCTCCCCTTGCTTGGGGGGTCGCAGCAGTGGCGTTTATCGTAGTGATGCTTTTGGTGCCTCGAGTTCTTCGTCGCTCGCGTCGTCCAGCGCAGCATCTCTGAGAGCAATCTCTCATCACTGTCAGTTGAACACTGACAATATGCTTGCCTGTTAGCGAAACAGGATGTGCCCCGGGTTTTTATAACCGGGGCACTTCAACTTTTTGGATAAAATTATTTATACGTTAAAGCGGAATTCAACCACATCACCCGGCTGCATAACATACGTCTTGCCTTCGGTGCGGACTTTGCCGGCGCTTTTGGCGGCTGCTTCGCTGCCAGCAGCAACGAGGTCGTCGTAGTCGACGATTTGTGCGGCGATAAACCCGCGCTCGAAGTCGGTGTGAATCACGCCGGCGGCTTGTGGCGCGGTGTCGCCTTGGCGGATTGTCCAGGCGCGGATTTCTTTTGGCCCAGCAGTGAGGTAACTCTGGAGTCCAAGG
Source organism: uncultured Candidatus Saccharibacteria bacterium (assembly GCA_964557445.1). Classification (GTDB taxonomy): domain Bacteria; phylum Patescibacteriota; class Saccharimonadia; order Saccharimonadales; family Saccharimonadaceae; genus UBA2112. The sequence continues at coordinate 53,001 of CAZLAF010000003.1, read as the reverse complement.
GTGTCGTAGGCGGTATGAATGAGCTGCTGCAAGCCGGTCTCTTCGACGCCATAGCTTGTGAGAAGTTCTTGGGCCTCGACGGTAGTGAGATCTTTTATTTCTTCTTCGAGCTTGGCGCAGACAAAGAGGCTTTTGGCTGGTGCAACCAAGCCAGACAGTTCTTTTTTACGATCATCATCCGTTAAAGTGGTTTCGTCGACGTTAAAAGCATAGATGACAGGTTTTGCGGTCAGGAGATGTAACTCACCGATAGCTTCTTCATCGAGTGAGGGTAGGGCGCTGAGCGGTGTACCTTGTTCGAGGTGTCGCTGCAAACTTTCGAGATAGCCGACAGCTTCGCGGGCTGCGGGCTTGGCCTTGGCTTCTTTTTGCAGTTTTGGCAGGTGTTTTTCGATCGTCTGGAGGTCGGCTAGGATCAGTTCGGTGTTGATAATCTCGATATCGGCCTTTGGGTCGACAGGCGTTTCATCGTGACGCAAGATATCATCGTTTTCAAATGCGCGTACGACATGCACGATCGCATCGGTCTTGCGAATGTTGTCGAGAAATTTATTACCCAAGCCTTCGCCCTTGCTTGCGCCAGCGACGAGTCCAGCGATATCGACAAATGTGACGGTAGCTGGCAGGATTTTTTCGGATCCATAGATAGTCTGCAAGACGCCAAGTCGTGCATCGGGCACCGGCACGATACCGGTGTTTGGCTCGATCGTTGCAAAAGGATAATTAGCCGCCAAAATATCCGCCCGCGTGAGGGCGTTGAACAGGGTTGATTTGCCGACGTTTGGCAGGCCGACGATTCCGATAGATAAACTCATACAACCTATAGTAACAGAGGTGGTAGAAAATGTCTCTATGGACAAAATACATAAAATATGCTATTATGAAAGAGTAGACTATAGCAAAAATAAATATGGCAGCCAAAATAGAGAAATCACCACAGGTCCGTCAGGCGCAGATTGCAGCGTTTACTGCTGAGCGCGTCGAGGACTATAAAGATAAAAACCATCTCTTTGGTGCTATTGGTCATCTCGCGACAGCGGCGGCTGCAGATATTGTACGCGTGACCGAAAAGGATGAGTTTATAAGAAGCGCCGCAACTGGTGGGCGTACAAAAGTACCAGCAGGTAGTGAGCACGTAGTGGCAACCGCTGACGATTACTATGATTTTATGCAGAACGTTGGTGGCGCATCACATGAAATGATACAGGGGCGTGCAGCTTTGCTTGAGGCATATCAGGATTTTGCTCCGTTGGTGACGTCGCTAAAGGGTACGTTGCATGCTGACGCTCAGGGTGCAGTATTGCTCGGGCGAGGCTCGAATTCGGCAGTGTATGAGATCGAGAAGGATGGTCGACGCTATGCAGTGCGTTTGCCGCAGCGCGTGGATACGGGTGTATCGATTGATGCGCATATGACAAGCGCGATAATGGCAAAAGACTTGCTGCATGGATTGTGGCGGCGTCGTACGAAGATGGCGTAACGGTGGCAGAGGTGATGCCTGGCAAGGAGTTCGATAGGCTGTCTCTTGACGCAATGAAACAGATAACCGATAAGCAGCTGGGCGATTTTGTCGATACGTTATTGGCGACACATGCGCATGGACTACAGGTTGATCCGTCGAAAGCATCAAACTTTTTTTATGACCCGAAAGAAGGATTTGGGATTGTCGATATTTATCCAGAGGATAAGAATGGTGCGCGCGAACCTTTGAGCGCAGGGCAGGTGGTTGCGTGGGGTGCTTACTTGGTGGGGAACATCGGGAGCGAGCAATCAAAAACAACAATAGATGATTACAGGTACGATAGAGAGTTGATGCAGGTGCGTCAAAGTCTCATGGCTCGATACCAAGTGGCGACTGCACGAAAGCTCGAGGGTGCCGACAAAACTCAAGTATTCGAGGTAATCCAAAAAAATGCTGCCTATATAGCAGAGCAGATTGCGAATTATGCTAACCCTGAATGGGTAGCGGTGGATCTGGCTGCTAATGAAACCAGGAATCGAAGTCTTGCAGAGAGGTCAGTAACGCTCGGTAGTGGCTGGGATAGTGCGTAGAAGTTTATTGCGTAGGCTCTTTTAGACGGCCACTCTTGGATAGCTCGGGATCGGTACAGGCAGCAAGATTGAAGCAGCAGGGGCGGCGGTGCTTGCCGTTTAGCTTGGATATCGATACTTCGATACGTTTGGCGCGTGTGTCTGCGTTGGCAGTAGCGTTGACCCAGCGAACCCATTCCCAGCGTGCCATAGGTGTGATGTCAGGCCATTTGTCTTTGACTTTTTGTGGGGCAGTGGCGAGTGCATCGGCAAGATCTTTTGGCAAGGCAGGTTCGGGCCAGTCTTTGGTGGGGGTGAGCTCAAAAGATACTGTTTCGTCAGGGGTAATGTTAGCTGCTTTTTGGAGCGTTTTGTCAATTTTTATGAAATGCCCCCAATAGCCATCTGGTTCGAGTACTGTCTTGAACTCGTGTCCATTGATCGTGCCGATGACCGCTACTTGGCCACGTGAAGGTAGTTTTTCGCTCATCTCTACAGGTAGGCGTGCGATAATCTGCGAGTGCAGGCTGTATGGCGTGGCGATAAAACTGATACTTTGCGTGGGTGTTTTCATATTTCTATTATAGCAATACATAGGCAGTTGATATGCTTGCAATAGAGGCATGTTGTCGTTATGACAGGTAAGGCATATAATGATGAATGTAAGCTGAGGTTGACCGGGTGATTCAGGTTAAGCTCTTTTCAGTCCGAGTAGGAAGGAAAATCTCATGAGGAGAATCCTCATTGGTGCGGCTGCGGCTGCGCTTGTGGCTGGTAGTAGCCTCGCGGTAGCAGCTCCGGCAGTGGCCGCACCGTGGTACTACAATTGCACTGGTGGCGGGGGCGGCACCTTCGGCACTGGTGGCGGGGGCAGGACCTGTGACGGTCCCATCGACCACAACGGGTGGTTCGAGCGGTGTGTCTATGTCGAAGTGCGCGTGTTCGGGTTTGGCGGCGGCGGCGAGAACTGCTACCCCGTGGATGTTCGCAACATGGCAAACCAGCACATCCAGCATCACATTGGTTGAGTAACCGAAAGGCGTGCGTGTCATCTAGTTTTCTTGTCCAACCGGACACCTTTGTACCCACGTAGCGGATGGAGCCCACCAGCTCCATCCGCGAATAACCAGAATCTATGAAAAATATCGTAGGTCGTGGTTATTTGGTAGCGGTATAATAGATAGAGTGAGTAAACGACTTTTTCGTAGACAGTTACGGGCTGCTAAAAGATGGGCAAAGAAAAGACCGTTTGCCCTGACGGCTATTGTTTTATTTGTGGTAGTGCTTGGCTACACTATGTATATGCAAAATAGACGACTAGCGGTTGATCCAGCGACATATAAGCCGCTATTGCAGCTGATCGCACGAGTGGAAAGCAAGGGTAATTATAATGCGTATTTTGGTAATGCCCACAACAAGACAATTGATTTTACGAACATGTCGGTCGCTCGAGTGATGCAGTGGCAAAAAGACTATGTCAACCAAGGGAGTCCGAGCAGTGCCGTGGGCCGGTACCAGATTATCGATACGACATTAGTAGGCCTGATACAGCAACTAAAAATAGACACGAGTCAAAAGTTTGATGAGGTTTTGCAGGATAGATTAGCAATGGCACTGCTCGAACGACGCGGAGCTGAGCAGTACATTAATAGTGAGTTAACAAACGAAGCGTTTGCGGCGAATCTTGCCAAAGAATGGGCGGCGCTTCCCAAGGCTGTGGGCGAGCATCCGCAAAATAGCTATTATGCCGGAGATGGAGTCAATAGAGCGCTCGTAGGTGTTGACGAGGTGCGGCAAGCGATTGAGCAAATACGTCCAAAATAGAGCGATAAAGCGACGTTGAGTTTGCTTGTTCAAATTGCCACTGACGAGTATACTGGCAATAAGCATAAGCGAGAGAATATCGGATGGCAAAGAACAAGCAAAAGAAGCGATTGCAGTGGATGGCCGATTGGTCGCGTCGTAAGAAGATTATCGTGGGATCTGTAGTTGCAGGGGTATTTTTGTTTGTTGCCATGTCACTTGGGGCGTATATTTTCATAAACCAAAAAGCGCATGTAGAGACCGAAGAATCTGGTGACAATAGCGCTCGACGTTGGGAAGAGTATAAGAAGCAGCGCGAACAGGAATCGGCGGTGATGACCGACGCACAAGAGGCGCTTGCACGTGGCGAGACCGATAAGGTGGATAGTATCTACGAAGATGCAGTAAAAGCCGAGGCTGACACAGTACGCAAGATAAAATTAATGATTGATCAATCGAAGCTGCTGTATGGATCGGGCAAGCAAGACGAAGCGATCCGTGTTGCTAAGAGTGCAGAGAGTCTTAGTGAAGATAAGTATATCGTTGCAGTATGGCTAGCGCGTGTATATGAGAATAGAAAAGAGTATAAGCAAGCGGCAGAGTATTACACATTGGCAGGTGAGTGGGCGCAGAGTACAACAAATGTTTCTAAGCTCGATAAAGTGTATTATGACAGCCAAGCAGTGCGTGTCTCGGCGTTAGCGGGTTCTCATGAATAGTCTTGTGGCGCATCGGGCGGGGAGAGTGCTTGTTGGCAATCTGTGGGCTGTTGCGGCGTCGCTTTCCTTGGTGTTTTTTGTGACGATGCTGTTTATGGGTACGCCAGCCAAGGCGCAAAGTGCAGAAGATGTGTGTCGGGCGACATTGGTGATCGATCGATCAGGCTCGGTGGCACGGGATGATTTGACGGCATTGATTGAGCACGTAGAGGATTTATTTTGGGCTGGTGGTATCGACGATCCGCGTTACCAGCTCGCATTTTGGTCATTTTCATCGGCAGCTGGCTCGGCTCGATCGGGCAATTATAACGCGCCATACCACGGGTTTATTAATACCAAGGGTGCACTAGAACCGCGGCTCAATGGTCCAGGTGGATTTATGGAGAAGCTTCGCAGTATTAATCCATCGGGTGCGACGAACTATGAGCAGGGACTTGCGTATGACCGGGGTCAGCAAAATAGTACCCCCGAAATACGGAGTATCGCTAATGACACTGATGTCTTCTTGTTTTTGACTGACGGAGTGCCAAATACGCCGGGCAACGGAGACAATAACAGCGTCGCAAGACAAGCGGCGTATGATACTGCTGCAAAGTATGGTGCAGCAAAGCCAGGTATTCGTATTGTGGGTGGCTTGATTGGAGCTGGGTTGGACCCGGGAAGTCTTAATTATATGGTTTCGGCGCCAAATGTCGCCGGCAGCGTCATATCGGTGGCAGGATACGGGGCTGAACTAAAAAATGCGTTAATGCAAATAAAAGCAAAATGTGACGAAGGCAATCCGCCTAATCCATCGGCAGTATATGGCCTGGAGCCAATCGTGACGACTGATAGTCGAATTGTCGCCGGATCAGGTAATGTTACGTTTAACTATTCGGTCAATAATACGAGTGGCGAGCACGCAAGCCGTCCGAGTAGTTGGACAGTAAAGCGTTTGTTGGTGGGGCGTGAACAGTCGGTAGTGCCAGTGACATCAGCGTTTGCAAATGATGCAGGACGCCCATATCGTGACGGCTATAGTTGCGAGCGGCTCATGCTACTAATTAGTAATAACGGTTCTTGTACCGATGCCACTGATGGACAGCGTGTCTTTGCGCCTGGCAGTAATGATATGTCGTTTGATGTTGGCGGTGTCCGTGAAGCGGTGATTGATGATTCATGGGAGGCTGGAACAAAACTTTGTTATGTGCTCACGATTACGGTGCCAACAAATATGAACAACCCAAGAGATCGCTATAGTCGGGCGGCCTGTACGACAATTGGCAAGTTGCCGTCGGTGCAGGTGCACGGTGGCGATATATGGGTGGGGCGTAAAATGGCAGGCGATACTAGGGAAGTGGAGGGCGAGACGTTACCACCTGTTAATATCCGTACGAGTGTCGCGACAAAGTCTGATGGCAGTAGCTACGGAAGCTGGGCAGAGTATGGGGTGTTTGCGGCAGGTACTATTACGGGTTTTGCGTCCAAGTCTGGCTTGGCGGATCCTGTACTGGGTTTGAGTGATTGGAATAAACTCACATTTGCTAATACTGATAGCGAGCTTGGTAAGTATGTAGAGCCTGATAGTGTGCAAAATACGATGCCAAATGTTGCGACTGCAATACTCGATAGGTTTGAAGATTCAACTGACATATCGGCAATAGAGGAGCTGGACGTTGGGTCGCTTTCGAGTAGCGGGTTATACAAGAAGCCTTCTGGTGGTGTGGTATTGAGTGCGAGCGAGATATCAAAGGGTCGTTCGATTGTCGTACACGTACCAGAAGGTAAGGTAACTATTGTTGGTGATATTCGCTACGACAACGGTGATGACGAGCCATATACGAGCATCACACAAATTCCTCAGCTTGTTATTATTGCGCAGTCGATCGATATCCAGGCAGATGTGACGCAAGTGGATGCTTGGTTGATCGCTAATGGTGACGAGACAGGAGTGATTCGCACTTGTGATACGCCTGGGCCGCTCACGAGTCAGATTTGTCAGCGACCACTGCAAATCAACGGTCCTGTGATGGCGCGAGAGTTGCAACTTCGCCGGACGGCAGGGGCTGGTATTGGTGGTGCTGCCGCTGATCCTGCAGAGATAATCAATCTTCGGGCAGATGTGTATCTGTGGTCGCAAAGCGAAGGCCGTAGTGGTGCACGTGCACAAACCACACATACGATTGAGATGCCCCCGTATTTTTAGGGTAAAATACTTTTATATCTGATAGTGCTTATGCTATCATAGGGACTATTATGGCATTACTAAAAGGCGTGGGCGACTTCTTTGGACTTGATATAGGCATGACCGCTGTTCGGGCTGTGCAGTTGGCGCAATCGGGTCAAGGCAAGTGGACATTGCGACATTACGGTTATGCGCCGATTGACATAAGGACGGCAATGGCAGATTCTGACGAGGCGCGTCGTCGTTTGGGTGAAGTAATTATGACAGTAGTCGGTCAGAGTGGCATAAAGACCAAAAATGTTGCGATTGGACTATCTTCTAGTAAGGCATTCGTCACAGTTGTTGATATGCCGAAATTGAGTGAAGCTGAACTGCAGGGGACGCTCAAGTATCAGCTCGATCAGTATATACCTATGGCAATCGACGACGCCAAGGTAGACTGGGCGCTTTTGGGGCAGTCGCTCCACGATCCTGCTCAGCAAGAAGTGCTGTTGGCCAGTACGCCTATCTCATATGCCGAGGAGCGTCTTGAGTTGGTTGAGGGGCTTGGGTTTGAAGTCATTGCAGCCGAGCCTGATTCATTGGCATTGATTCGTTCACTACTGCCTTCAGAGTCGCGTGATGCGCAGGTAATCGTCGATATTGACGAACAGACTATCAATGTTGCGATTGCATACGGCGATGTTCCGCGTTTAGTTCGTACAATACCGAATGGTTTGGCAACACTCGTACATGCTGCTGTGCAAAATTTGAATATACAAGAGGATCAGGCTCGCCAGTTTATTTTAAAGTTTGGTCTAGCGCCTGATAAGCTCGAAGGGCAGATCGCTCATACGCTCGAAAATACGCTTGATGGATTCGCCTCAGAAATCCTCAAGTCTATCAAGTTCTTCCAGACTCGTTATCCGGCGCTTACTATCGGTTCGGTGCTACTTGGAGGATACGCGAGCACTATTCCTCAGCTAGATAGTTATTTTGCCAATAAAATTGGTATTCAGACGACAGTTGCAAATCCGTGGCAACGTGTATCGATACCAAGTCAAGATCAGCAGCTTGCTGCAGTGAGTGCTGAGTTTTCGGTCGCAGTAGGCTTGGCACAGCGGAGTAATAAGCTATGATTGAGATTAACCTTGTTCCTGATGTCAAACAAGAGCTTATCCGTGCCCGGCGAGTACGGACGGTCGTTGTTAGTGTAGCAATTATTGTTGGCGTTGCATCTATAGCAGTCGTTGTACTATTGGCCTTTTATCTATTTGCAGTACAGGGTGTTCGTTCAAAGTTGGCAGACGATGCTATCGTGGCCCGTAACGCCGATTTTACTAAAGTAGAGGATCTAGACGATACGTTGACTATCCAGCGTCAACTGGCTGTTATATCTGATCTACATGCTCAAAAGAATATCGATTCGCGATTCTTTGATTTATTGGTTGCGATTAATCCTGCTGCACCAAATCAAGTGAGCTTTTCACTAGCGAAGCTTGATGCCGAGGAGCAAGTGATACGCCTTGAAGGCCAAGCGGCAAATGGTTATATTGCTGCAGATGCACTCAAGAAGACGATTGAGCGTACGACGCTCGAGTATCGAGATGGAGATAAAGCTGTTTCGGCACCGCTCACAAAAAATGTATCTATGTCAGAGTTGAGTTATGGCGAAGATGCGACGGGTAAAAAGGTGCTACGATTTTCAATGACCTTTGAGTATGACGAAGCGTTTTTTGCGAGCACGTCCGACAACGCTACGATTATACGACCAGATCGTCAAAATGTTACTGACTCATATCAGCGTCTTCCTGAGAGTTTGTTTGTAAATCGTGCGTCTGATGAGGGAGGGAGCGAGTGATGGATAAGCCAACACCAGGCATTCGTAAGCGCCAACAGATACTACGCGCTAACCGAATGATGTTCGTATGGGTAGCAATTGTATCGGTTGTTGTTGGATTTTCGCTAGTTCTCGTGGTATTTTTGGGTCAGAAAATTGCCTATGGCGAGAAGGTTATAGCAGAAAAGAATAAGACTGCGGCAACACTGGATAGTAATTTGAAGGTGGTTGATGGTCTCAAGGATAATATTCGCGTACTTAATACTAACGAGAATCTAAACGCTGCTCGTATCAATGGCTCAGGCTCGGCGTTGCAGGTTGTGCTTGATGCATTGCCTGCGCAGGCAAACTCAACCGCAATGGCATCGTCGTTGCAAACACAGCTGCTTGGCGGCGTTCCGGGTATATCACTTGAGTCGCTTCGCGTAGAGCCTGTGGCTGGTATTGAGGTCGATGAAGGCTCGGCAAGTTCTTCTGATAGCAGTAACGACGGTACGAATACGATAGGTTTTTCGTTTACCGTGAGCGCACAAACTGGTGGTCAAGAGGGGCTTCGAGATGTATTGCGAAGACTGGAGCGTTCTATACGACCCTTTACGATCACATCACTTTCTATAGAGACACTGGGCAATAGGATTACGATGACTGGCACCGGGCTTGGATACTATGAGCCTGGTCAGGAGTTAAAATTAACAGATAAGGTGGTGCGTCCATGAAAAAAAGTGACTCTGCCGCACTCATCGTCATTTCATCGCTTAGCGTGCTAGTGGCTTATTTCATGGCGAGCGCAGTAATCGGTAGCCCAAATAGCCAAACCACAAGCGTCAAGACAATAGATGCGATTAGTGCAGAGGTTGTCGCGCCTGACGCCTCTATATTTAACGCTGACGCAATCAACCCGACGGTTGAGGTGGTGATTGGCGATAATCAAAATCAATAGAATAGGAGAGTGACATGGCGCTTCTGACGACAGACATGCAGGACAAGCTCGTCGCTCTTCTCACCGAAGAGGGACTGGTGAGTAGAAGCGTGCTCGACGCTGCTTTGCTAGAGTCTCAGTCAACAAAAGAGCCGCTTTTTGCACTTTTGTCTGACAAGCGCATTATCGACGACGAGATGCTGACGCATGCTATAGCTCAGATTTCTGGAGTGCCGTATGTCAATCTTACCAATAGCTTGGTTAATCAGCAGGTGCTTGATCTGCTGCCAGAGGATGTAGCAGAACGGTTTATGGCTGTGCCGCTTGCCGAGGTGCAAAACCGTTTGGCGGTGGCAATGGTGGACGCTAGTAACGTCCAGGCGGTTGATTACTTATCAAATCTTATTCAACGCCCCCTCAAGGTGTTTATGGCCAGCGAAGTGGGTGTGCGTCATGTACTAGATCAATATCGTACCGACCTGTCGACTGTTGACGAAGCGGCTGAGGTGTCACAAAAGGAAGCCGAAAAAGAAGAAGCGACTAGCATTAAGACTATTGTGCAAGATTCGCCAATCAGCCGTGCGTTATCGACAATTTTGGAGTATGCGGTTAAATCTCGAGCGAGTGATATTCACATTGAGCCGCTTGAGTCAGCATTAAAGATTCGTTGCCGTGTCGATGGTGTTTTGCGTGAGATCATGCAACTACCCAAAGCGATCGAGCCAGCACTGGTGAGTCGTATTAAGATTTTGTCAAATTTGAAAATTGACGAGCACCGCGTACCTCAAGACGGCCAGTTTGCAGTCAAGGTAGCGAATAAAGAAGTCGATTTGCGTATAGCTATCAGTCCAGTGGTCTGGGGTGAGCAGGTTGTGATTCGTTTGCTCGATAAGACTGGGGCTAGCTTTGAGCTGGAAGACATGGGATATGCTGGTCGAGCACTGCGAGCGATTCGCAAAGGCATCCATCGACCAAACGGTATGATTTTGACATCTGGCCCTACGGGTAGCGGTAAGTCGACGAGCCTGTATGCACTGATACAGGAAATCAAAGACGATGCCGTGAATATCGTGACACTCGAAGATCCGGTAGAGTACAAGATGAACGGGGTGAACCAGATTCAGGTTAACAGCGAGGTTGGTCTGACGTTTGCAAGCGGACTGCGTTCGATATTGCGTCAGGATCCAGATATTGTGATGGTGGGTGAGATTCGTGACGACGAGACGGCAAATCTTGCGGTGCAAGCAGCGCTTACGGGTCACTTGGTATTTAGTACGCTTCACACCAATAGCGCAGCTGGTGTTTTGCCGCGTTTGCTTGATATGAAGATCGAACCATTTTTGATAGCGAGTACGGTGAATACAATTATTGGTCAGCGACTTGTCCGCCGTGTGGCTGAAAAGCGAGACACTTATCAGTCGAGCGCGATAGAGACACAGGACATAGTGGCGACTGTTGGCCATCTGTTGCCAAAAACGCCACAAGAGGTGGCGCAGATTTCGCAAGATTTAGGCTATAAGGACTTGCCACTTGCAGGGCAAAACGCTTATACTCTAGTCAAGGGTAAAGACACCCCCGCAACGCCACGAGGTTATAGTGGTCGCGCAGGACTCTATGAGGTGATGGATGTAACTGAGTCAATTCAACGATTGATTGTTGCAAGAGCAACAACAAGCGAGATTCAGAGACAGGCTGTTGCTGAGGGGATGATTACGATGCGTCAGGATGGATATCTCAAGGCATTGCAAGGCATCACTACTTTAGAGGAAGTTAATCGAGTTACGGCCGATACGGCGTAAAGAAAAAGGTGGGATATGCCAAATCAAGAACTACGCATTGAAATTTTACTGGAAGAGGTTGTTCGTCGTCGAGCATCCGACTTGCATTTACAGGTGGGATTACCTCCTATGTTGCGTGTCGACGGTTCGCTCGTACCGGTGGCTGGCTTTAATCCGCTCGATCAACCAGCGGTCGAAGCGCTTTTGTATGCGATTCTGGATGCTGATCAACGCCAGATACTAGAAAAAGACAAAGAGTTCGATTTTAGCTTTGCATTTGGAACACTTGGACGATTCCGTGTGAATGCATTCCATGAACGTGGCAATGTGGCAGCAGCATTTCGCCTGATACCAAATGAGATAAAGACAGTAGCCGAGCTAGGCGTGCCTCCAGTTGTTATGAACTTTTCTAATTATCCACGCGGTCTTGTGTTGGTAACTGGTCCTACTGGCTCTGGTAAATCAACGACTTTGGCTGCATTGATAGATAAGCTCAATACTGAAACCTCACAGCATATAATTACAATCGAAGATCCTATAGAATTTACTCACAAATCAAAGAAATCAGTTGTTGTGCAGCGTGAGGTCCACTACGATACTTATAGTTTCTCGGCAGCTCTTCGCTCGAGTTTGCGTCAGGATCCCGATGTAGTCTTGATTGGAGAGATGCGCGATCTAGAAACGATTAGTGCGGCAATTACAATCGCAGAGACAGGGCACTTAGTGCTCGCATCACTCCATACCAATAGCGCCGCACAATCAATTGATCGTATGATTGATGTTTTCCCGCCACATCAGCAATCACAAATCCGCGCACAGCTTGCCAATATTCTTATGGCGATTTGTTCGCAGCGTCTCGTGCCCGCTATCGGCGGTGGGCGTGTTGTCGCGGCTGAGGTGCTTATAGCTAATCCGGCGGTACGTAATATAATTCGAGAAGGTAAGACTCATCAGCTTGATGCTGTTATCCAGACAGGTGCTGATGCCGGTATGCAGACAATGGATCGTACGCTTGTGAGTTTGGTGCAGGGTGGTGTCGTGACGTATGATGATGCGCGTAGTTTTGCAGTCGATTTGTCAGAGTTTGAACGATTGATGAGAGGATAACGTTGGGGATGCGAAAGTTTAATTACGAAGCTAAGGATACAGCGACGAATCGTATCGTCAAAGCAACCGTACAGGCGGAGTCTGAGCATGAAGCGGCAAAACTTTTGACAGGTCAAGGTTTTGCGCCACTTTCTATTGTTGAGGTAAAATCAAGCGAAAACTTTTTTACGCAGTTTACGGGTCGAGTACGTACTAAAGATAGAGTCGTTTTTACTCGTCAACTGTCGACACTTATCGCCGCTGGTCTGCCTTTGTCGCAAAGTCTGCGTACATTGGTTGATCAAACGCCAAATTCACGCCTGAGAGGTGTTATCCAGGAGTTGATTGCTTCGATCGAGGGTGGACGGTCGCTCTATGAATCATTTTCGAAGCACCCACAAGTCTTTGATCCATTATTTTTGGCGCTTGTCTCTGCAGGTGAGGCGTCCGGTACGCTTGATGATTCATTACAGCGCATCGCAACTCAGCAGGAGAAGGATGCCGCTATAGTTAGCAAAATACGGGGCGCGATGACGTACCCTGTCATTGTTCTAGTAGTGATTATGGCTGTTATGGTATTTATGTTGTTCGCTGTAGTGCCGCAAGTTGAAAAGCTCTACGCAGACCTTAACCAAGAGCTGCCACTTATAACGCAGATGATTGTGGCAACATCACAGTTTACGACGCAGTATTGGTGGGTAGTATTGATTGTATTTGGAGTTATTGCATATTTGACCATACAGTACTTGCGTACTGACGCTGGCAAGAAAACGCTCGACGTTTTTAAGCTTAACGTGCCGATTTTTAAAGGCATGTTCCAGCGTCTTTACATGGCACGCTTTAATAGAACTGGACAGACACTGCTCAATACGGGTGTGAGTATGTTAGATATGCTCGATATCTCGGCAGAGGCTGTCAATAACAGTGTGATAACAGCAGAAATAAGAAGGGCATCCGATAAGGTTAAGGGTGGCAAGGAGTTATCTTCGTCGCTTGCTGCCGAAGAGCATTTTCTACCCCTTGTGTCGCAAATGATTAGTGTTGGTGAAAAGTCAGGTCGTATAGACGACATGATGGGGAAGACAGCAACTATTTATGAAAATGAATTGGACGAAGAGATTAATACAATTTCAACTTCGATCGAGCCAGTTTTGATGGTTGTCCTAGCGATTATTGCTGGTGGCATGGTAGCGGCAATTTTGCTGCCAATTTATAGCCTAGTGAACACTCTACAAGTGTAGACAATTTACGTATCGTCCTGTACCATAAGCGTAAGCGACTTGCGTTTTCGTGAGTCGGTTCCGTAACACACTGACACATTTGTTCTCAGAAAGGTGGGAATTCATGAACAAACAATTAGACAAAAAAGGCTTTACAATCATCGAGGTCGTCTTGGTACTTGCTATTGCGGGACTTATCTTTTTGATGGTCTTTGTTGCGCTGCCATCACTGCAGCGTGGCCAGGCAAATTCACAGCGTCAACAGGATTTATCGCGCATATCGGTGCAGTTGGTTAACTCAACGCAGTCATCACGAGGTGCCATACCAAAAACACAAGATGCATTATTTAATTTCGTCAAAAACTACTTAGGCAAGGATGCTACAAACACAGGTGTTGCTGGTGGTGAGTACGTAGATCCAAGCGGAGTTCCATATACCTTGCGCTTTGAAACCGCGCCACAAGTGCTTGGTGATATTGGTTATTATCCAGCTAGCGAGTGTATGACAGAAGGTGCGAATCAGGATAACGGTGGAGTACAGTCTGCTGCGCCTCGAAGTTTCGCATTGACTGTTGCACTCGATGGGCAGACTGTTCCATACTGCGTCGACAGCTAAGCTGCACGATGAGATACTTGTGATATGATGACAGGCATGACGATAACGATTCTTTTTGGGGTATTTGGCCTATTATTCGGTAGTTTTGCGGGTGCAACCGTCTGGCGCTTGCGGAGCAGGCAACTACTACAAGACGCAGAGGCTGGCGAGAATATCTCTGCTGTCGAAAAGAAACAAGTACGATTTCTTGCTGAAAAACGTAGCATTAGTGACGACAGGTCACGGTGTTTGCAGTGTGGCCATGAGCTAGCATGGTACGATCTCATTCCGCTTGTCAGTTGGCTTGCTAGAAAAGGGAAGTGTCACTACTGTAAAAAGCACATAGGCTGGTTTGAGCCGCTTATTGAAATAGGAGTTGCAGTATTTTTTGTAGTGTCATGGCTTTTCTGGCCATATGGACTTGATACAGGTTTTGAGGCGCTACGATTTATGCTTTGGCTAGCAGCCGGTATAGGGCTCGCTATTTTGTTTGCATATGATGCCAAGTGGTTTTTGTTGCCAGATCGAGTGTCATTTACAGTTATTGCGCTTGGTGTTTTGACAGCTCTACTGGTTGCTTGGGAGCAGAACTTTACCGTAGACATCATCATGAGTATTGCTGGCGCAGTATTACTACTGAGCGGTTTTTATCTGGCAATATATATTCTCTCAAAAGGTGCATGGATTGGTTTTGGCGATGTTAAGCTGGGGCTTGGTCTCGCGCTCTTGCTCGCCGATTGGCAGTTGGCGATATTAGCGTTCTTTATGGCCAATCTTATTGGAACACTAATACTCTTACCGTTGATGCTGATAGGTAAGGTGAAGCGAGGTTCGCACATACCTTTTGGTCCTATGCTGATTGCAGGCTGGTTTATAGCAGGTATTTTCGGTCATCAAATCATTGGGTGGTATCTGTCGATTGCACTGGGTGTCTCATGATGCTTGTGCTATAATCAAGCCACATGGACAGTAGTAAAAGGCGTGGGTTTACGGTAATCGAACTGATGCTTTTTTTGGGTGTGACAGGTGCGCTATTCGCTGCGCTTATGATTGGTGTTAATACGAATCTCTTACAGCAACGCTACAAAGAAAGTGTACAGAGCTACGTTGGACTGCTGCAAGAGCAATATGCAGCTGTTAGTAACACGCGTAACGACAGAGGTAATGACTGGGCATGTGTGGATGGAAGGGTTGTTAATGATTCTGTGAACGGTTCGCCGCGAGGAACGTCTCGGTGTGTGATTCTTGGACGAGCAGTGCAGGTTGTTAACGACGGTGCTGCGGTTCGAGTGAGTGTTGTAGTGGCAAGTGAATCAATCGAAGACGAGCCACTCGATGATATCAGCGCGCTTATTGCATATGCACCACAATTATCACCCTTAGGCGAAAAGACACAAACACTTGATTGGCATACGACTCTCGCTACACACGAAGATAAGCATCCATCGAAGGCTAGTTTCTTGGTGTTACGCTCACCGATGAGCGGTACGATTCGCACGTTCACCTTTTCGGATGAGTTACCTGCTGATATTAGTACAGTAATCGCACCACATGCTGCGACGCGTACTATTCAAAATTGTATGTTAGGATCTGTACTTGGGCAACCAACATTTCTCATAAGCGTGAATCCTACCGTATCGGGGCCGAATGCGGTTCGTGTTGATCAGGAGAGTAAGTTGTGTTGATAGAATCTAGGCGCGAAAGGGGTGATACGATCATAGAGGTAATGTTTGCCTTTACTATTTTTAGTTTGATTGCAGTAGCAGGACTTTCGTTAATGAATCAGGGTGTGTCGATGGCGCAACGATCACTTGAAGTAGGGCTGGTGCGTCAACAGATTGATGCTCAGGCTGACGCACTACGGTATTTAAACAGAGCGTATGTTGCTAATTATGGTCAGGATAGTCAAGGTGTAGCCTTGTGGCGCGAAGTAGCTTATGAGAATCGTGTTGAGCAGGCGCAGCCGTTTGATAAAATGTCAGAAGGCAATAAGTGTCATGTTCCTAGCGATGTGTTTGCGCTAGATGTTCAGCGTATTGATACTGATCCGCTCCTTAGGCCAACTCAGCGAGATGCTGATATGATGCCGACGTACGCACGTATTAATAGAGACACTGCATCAGAGGTGCGCGCAGAAGGAATATGGGTACAGGCTGTTCGTTCTGCGGAGTCTGCATCGGATAGTCGAACACCTGGGTTTTATGATTTTCATATTCGTGCTTGTTGGCACGCCCCTGGTCAGCAAGCACCAATGACAATGGGAACGATAGTGAGGCTATATGAACCGCGTGGATAAACAATCAACACACAATGGCTTTACAATCATCGAATTATTGCTTGCGATGACTTTTGTCTCCGTGCTACTGCTTGCGATTGCTGTTATGGTGATTCAGATTGGCAATGTTTATAACAAAGGACTCACGATGCGTGCTGTAGATCAGGCAGGTAGGCTGGTTAGCGCCGATGTACAGCAGGCACTCGGTCAAACGCAGCCACTCGCGCTCGAAACTGCATATGTTCTGCAGCGCACATCTGGATCGTCTCTTTCAGACTCTCCTGAGGGTGGACGCTTATGTACCGGATCATATACATATATATGGAATTTTGGTATTGCATTGGAGGAGCAGCGCTATCGACCAATTAATAAATTTGTCGATAGTGATGAGGAGATACGCTTCGTGCGTATTCGCGACGCTGGTGGTCAGTATTGTAGCAATCTAACTGCACCTATCGAGTCCGCTCGAGCGACTGAGATTCTTGCTTCTGGAGACAGAAACTTGGCGCTCCACGAATTTACAATACGTGAACTTGCAAAGGATGTCGCGTTAGGCCAGGCGTTATATGGTATCACTATGAAGATAGGTACCAATGATCAATCGGCATTAACAACCATCGATGCATCGTGTAAGCCTCCAAGCGACGACGACGCACTTCAGGAATATTGTGCGGTTAATGTGTTTGATTTTACGGCTCAGGCTGGCAATAAGGGGGTTCAATAATAATGTACGGCAATCGACAGAATCGACAAAAAGGTTCAGTTTCACTTTTCTTGGTCATATTAACTGCGCTACTCGTCACGACAATTACGGTCGCATTTGTACGGGTTATGGTTAAAAATCAAGATCAAGCTTTGGCGAGCGATTTATCACGAAGCGCCCTTGATTCGGCATATGCTGGTGTAGAGGATGCAAAGCGTGCCATTGTGATGTATCAGGAGAATTGTGAAGGAGGTGCGTCGGCAACAGGAGAGTGTGTGCGGTTAGCTCGAGCCCTGACTGGTGCAGCACGCTGTGATACGATCCAGGAAAGTGGAGTAGCGGGCAGTAGCGGGTCTGATGAGGTCATGATCAAACGGAGTGAATCGAGTTTGGCAGATGAGCAACTACAGCAGGCGTATACATGCGTAAAGGTGCTGCTTAATACGATGGATTTTATTGGAACAGTAACCCCTGGTGTATCACGACTCGTGCCATTACGATCAACAGAGCCAATCGACTCAGTAACGATTGAATGGTTCTCACAATCAGATTTACAAAATGATCTAGAGGGTGAAGGCTCTGGTGTTGATGGTATAGATCTTGCTGAAGATACATCATTACCACCGCTCGCTGAGTGGCCGCGCAATCGTCCTGCGCTTCTTCGTGCGCAGTTGATCCAGCATGGCGATAGCTTCAAGCTTAATGATTTTGATGAAAGTATAGATGCCGACCATACGAATGGTGCCACGCTTTTTCTGATGCCAAGTATTGCTGGTGCTGGCGGTGAAGCTGATATAAATCTAAACTTCAATTTGGATGCTCGCAAACAGCCAAGTCCGTCTGTTTTGCAGGAGGTACGATGCGATAGGAGCTTTTCAACAACGAGTACCAATGGTCAGTACGCGTGTCGGGTTACTATTAAGCTACCATACCCAGTCGGAGCTGATGACACAAATAGTCGAACAGCATACTTAAAAGTCGGTGCCTTATATAATATGTCGACAAGTTTTCGTGTCACCTTGGCTAATGGTTCAGAGCCAGTGGTGTTCAGTAGTGTACAGCCAGAAGTTGACTCAACAGGTAGGGCGAACGACCTTTTTAGAAGAGTGAAAAGTCGTATCGAACTCGATTCAAGCAGTATTCCGTATGTAGAGGCAGCGGTTGATCTGACGGGTGGTCTCTGTAAGACTTTTCGTGTTACAGACAGGGCTGAGGACTTTGATCCCGGCGCTTGTTCGATTGAATAAATTATGTATCCAGAGAGGTTTCGTCATGGAACCGCTCATAAGCATCTCGGAGGTGTTCGTCGGTGACGTGTGTATAGATTTGCGTTGTACTTATGTTGCTGTGTCCGAGCATCGATTGTACGGAGCGTATATCGGCACCATTCATCAAGAGGCTCGTAGCGTAACTATGTCGTAGTGTATGCGGACTGACGTGTTTAGTGATGCCACTGAGGCGTACGTATTGGTTCAGTATACGTTGGATACTACGTGGTGTGAGTCGGCGATAGTCTCCTGATGTGTTCGGAATGGAGTTGCGACTATAGCTGATAAATAGGGCAGGTAGGCTATCTGTACGCACCTCTAGGTACGTCTCTATGCACTCACTTGCTGTACGACTAATAAACACAGGTCGATCTTTTTGCCCCTTACCTCGTACCATAAACTCACGTCGTTTGGTGTTTACATGGTCTCGGTTGAGGTTTGTGAGCTCCGATACGCGCAGGCCACTAGAATAGAGTAGTTCTACGATCGCTTTGTCGCGTAGTCCTTGCTCGGTTGTAGTATCGATGTGAGAGAGAAGATTTACGATTTCATCATGGTATAGAAATGTCACTTGTTTACGGTTCATTTTAGGAAGAATGATTTTCTCAGGACTCAGCGAGGAGATGTCGCGTTGTGATAGATAATTAAGAAAGCCACGGAGTGCAATGAGATGGTAGGCTTGTGTCATTAATGCAAGTTCGCTGTCGTTATTATTTTTATATCGATTTAGCCAAAGTCGATATTTACGAATAATTTCTAATGTTATTTTATCAACAGTAATGTCACCGTTAAATTCTACAAAGCGTTCAAGATAGAGTCGATAATTTTCGGCGGTACGTACAGAGCGACCACCCTCTACTTCGAGATGTTCGAGATAATCAAGAATGAGTTCGGACATATACATACTTCAAGCATAGCGCAATTTTACACATGCGGGTAGAATAGTAAGAATGAATATAATTGAGACAATTATACTCGGACTGATCCAAGGATTGACCGAGTTTATACCAATTAGTAGTTCTGGCCACTTGGTGATTGGACAAAATTTTTTATCTGGTGCATCAGACCATTTGTTTTTGGAGTTTATAAACATCGGAACAATGTGCGCGCTCTTTATTTACTTTCGTCGACGCATCGTAGCTATTATTCGTGATGTATTCGTACGTCGGAATTATCGTTTGGCACGAAATATTGTCATTACGTCCGTACCAGCAGGGACTGTTGGTTTTCTTTTATCGGATTTTATAGGGTCATCTATGTTTTTTGGTAGTCTTGTTACGGTGACGGTAACCTTGTTTGCCGTCGGAGCTGTTATGGTGGTGCTCGAGAGGTTGCCAAAGGCATCGGCAACAAAGAATGGCGAGGCTCTTAGTTCGTTGCGGGCACTGGCTATCGGTGTAGCGCAAACAATAGCACTTATTCCTGGAGTTTCCCGCTCAGGTTCGACGATTATTGCAGGTAGACTGAGCGGGTTGAGTCCAGCTGAGGCGGCTGAATACAGCTTCCTTGCCAGTCTTCCTATTATGATGGGGGTTACGCTGAAAGTATTTTTGAGTGATCAAGCATATCTCATAGATAACTGGCTCCCACTACTTATAGGTAATGGTGCAGCTCTTCTATCTGGTTTGGTGGCGGTTGGTTTTTTGATGCGCTATCTGTCAAAGCATAGTCTCGCACTCTTTGGTTGGTACCGTATCGGTCTAGCCTCTGTTATGACTGTGGTGCTTTTGATACAATAGCCTTTGATACGACAAATACAATATAACTAAAAGAAAAGGAACATACTATGGTAAAGAAAGAGTCGATTCAGCAAACGTTAGTATTATTCAAGCCAGATACAGTGCAGCGAGGTCTTGTGGGTGAGATACTTACTCGTTTTGAGCGAGTAGGGCTAAAAATTGTTGCAACAAAAATGATTGCACCTACTAAAGAGCACTATCATAAGCACTATGAAGAAATTGGACAGATGATTACTCGTCGTGGCGAACATGCTTTTGACGTAACGTTGAACATGATGATTCAAGGGCCGGTGATTGCAATGGTCTTTGAGGGCGTTGAAGCAGTTGCTTTGGTACGTAAGATGGTGGGTGGAACTGAGCCGAAAAGTGCCGATCCGGGTACGATTCGTGGTGACTATTCACACATGAGCTTCGGATATGCTGACCAGAAGGATAAGGGAATTCCAAACCTAATCCATGCCTCCGGTGATCCAGATGAAGCGGATAAGGAAATCGGTCACTGGTTCTCAGATACTGAACTGTACGACTATGAAACGCTTCACGAGAAGTTTACACGTTAAATAGTGTTGTATAATTGTAAACAAGCTCTCGACACCTAGGTAATCAATTTTGTCACAAGGGTAGCGCATATATCTAGAGCTGTCTAGATATATGCGAAGGGGCCGTGCCTATATATGCCTCGGTAGCTCAACTGGATAGAGCAGATCCGTCCTAAGGATAAGGTTGCAGGTTCGACTCCTGCCCGGGGTACCACAGTAATCGAGACATATTACGTTGACAAGGAAAAGACGGCAACATGAGTAATGAGTTAGATCAGGGTTTTGAAGGTCAACGCGAAGGCGAAGAGTTATTATTGGTCTTTCGGCGTCATGTTATTGCTATGCGCAAAGGTTTTTATCTGCTTGTGATACCGTTTGCACTGTCGTCGCTACCAGTCTTTATCTGGCCATCAACACTTGAGGTGTACTGGTCTCCTGTTATAGGGCTAGCGATTGGTGCCTTGCTTTTTTTCTACCACTTTCTTATGTGGTATTACACCGTATATGTTCTCACTAGTGAGCGTTTGCGCCAGGTGACTCAGTATGGTTTTTTTGGCAAGGACGTTGTTGAGGTGAACTTGTCCAAGGTGCAAAACATAAGCTATAATATACCAGGATTCACTGGTGAAGTATTTGGGTTTGGTACAATCATTGTCCATACCTATGTCGGTGACCTTGTCATTAGTCAAGTAGATCACCCAGAAAAAATCTATAATCAATTGCAAGACGCTGTTGCCGCAGCAGCTCAGGAGAGCCATGAAGACGTTCCGTCGTAAAAAGCAGACCAAGCAAAATGAGACATCACGTCGCATTACCAACGAGACAGTCGCCGAGCATCGAGAGCGTATTCTTGCTGGGGGCCGCCGTTTTAAGTATCCAGTACAGTATGCCCGGCATCGACTTGTTATCAATACAATAATCATCAGTATCGTGACCCTCGTCGTACTAATGGTTGTTTTTTGGTGGCAGCTTTACCAGCAGCAGAATTCATCGACATTATTCTATCGCGTCACACGTGTTGTGCCGCTGCCTGTTGCGGTCATTGACGGGGAGCGTATTTCGTATAGTAATTATTTAATGGGTTTTCGGTCCCAAGAACATTACTTGCGCTATAAAGAGGGAGTTGAGCTGCATAGCAAAGACAACCAGCAGCAGCTAAATTATTACAAACGTAAAGCATTGGACGATGCTGTAGCTGATGGATATGCAGCAAAAATTGCTCGTGAAAAAGGCGTGAGTGTTTCGAAAGAACAAGTTGATCAAGCTATGAAACGCCAGCGCCAGTCTCGTGACGGAGAGACCTCACAGGAGGCATATGATGCAATTGTGTTAGATCACTATAACTGGACTCCTGCTGAGGCGAGAGAGGTGACCGAACGACGCCTGCTCTATCAAGAGGTCGCTTATCATATAGATACTTTAGCGATACAGCAGCGAGAGCAAGTCGCAGAGGCGCTTAAGACCGAACAAGATTTTGACAATATTGCTGAGTCTATTCCCGCCAAGGGTCAGGCACGGGTCCAGGCAGGGGTAACGCCGCTTGTGCCTCGAAATAATCAAGACGGTGGATTGGCTGTGACGGCAGCAAATCAGGATATTGGAGTCATCTCAGAGGCTGTTCGTTCTACGACGGGCGACGGCTATTATTTCGTGAAAACACTTGAAAAAGATGAGACAAAAGTCAGTTATGCATATCTTAAAGTTCCATTAACTATGCTCGACGCGCAGTTGCAGCAAAAACGGCAAGAGGGGAGCTACAGAGAATTTATTAGTGTTGAGAAAATTGCATCACCACTCGTACCAGTTAAATAAAGGAGGAGAGACATGTTTGAGTTGCCAAATTTACCATATGGATATGACGCACTAGGGCGTTATATCAGCAAGGATATCATGTCGCTTCATCACAGCAAGCATCATCAAGCCTATGTCGATAAGCTCAATGTCGCCCTCGAAGGAAAGCCTGAGCTGCGAGACCTGTCACTTGATCAGTTGTTGATGGGGCTGCGTGATATTGATGATATTGCACTACAAAAAGCTATACGTAATCATGGAGGTGGCCATTACAATCACACGCTTTTTTGGCAGTGGATGTCTCCGGACGGAGGCGGAGAGCCAAGCGGAGCGCTTGGAAAGGCTATCGCCGACAAGTACGGTAGCTATCAGGGATTTGTCGATACTTTTACGCAAGCTGCCATAGGTTTATTTGGCAGCGGATGGGTATGGCTGCAGCCAGACTTAAATATTATTACAACACCTAATCAAGATACGCCGATAGGACAGGGTATGGCGCAACCTCTACTTGGGTTGGATGTGTGGGAGCATGCGTACTATCTTGATTACAAAAACAAGAGAGACGATTATATCGCTGCATGGTGGAACGTTGTAGATTGGCATTTTGTTCAGTCGCGGTTTTCTTCTGAAGAAGTGTAGGGTGAAGGTGCCTCGTTTATTTGCTGGGGATATGGATTGTATCCGTCTTCAATGATGACGGTGGATGACGGTTGATAAGGGCTGCTTGCCTCGAAGCGTTTGCGACGATATGCCATGAATCCGATAAACCCGAAGGCAAGCAATAGTATGCCAACAACCATGATGCCTACAAAGGCAAGAATAGACACGCCAGAGCCTGGGCCGCCTTCGATCACTGAACTGGCAAGGCTATAACTAAAACGCTGTGATTCTGGGGCGCTTCCGTCGGTAGGAATCTCTTTGCTTGCAACAGTAAAGTTGATTGTTTGCGATGCAGTCTGAGTGGTAATTTTTCCTGAGTATTTGCCCGCTGCAAGGCCTACGGCTATTTTGCCGTTAGACGCATTATATGTTCGGTTGCCAATGGTAACACGAGCTTGTTTAACAAGTGTATTATTTTCTTTTATCTCTATTACAACTGGAAGTCCGGGTGTGGTAATAGTGCCGCTGTATGAGCCGGTTTTGTTGCCGTCGCCACTTGCATCAATGGTGAAGAAGTAACGTACTCCCGGACTAAGACTCTTGATACCAGCAGAGAAAGTTCCATCGTTTTGCTTGACGACTTCGGCTGCCGCGGTTAATTGATTTGAGCGCTGACCGTACCGCAATGTACTCTTTGCATTAGGCGCATTGACGCTCCATCGAACAGTGCCGGTGCTGTAGGTTTGCTGAACAGAGACGGCATCGACAAGTCCTGTTGGGTCAGGTGTGGCTGGAGGTGCCTCCTCTTCTGTGGGTGGTTGCTCTACTAGGCTTGGCTGTGTCGGCTGAGGAGTTGATGAGACTGGTGGCGTTACTGGACGAGGGGGCGTCGGTGGTCTTGGGGCTGTTGGTGGTGAAGGCTTGGGATTGGGGTCGATGATTTTAAAAGAGCCGTTGGCATAGTCTGTTCCCGATGAGTTGACCGTGCTATTTGCGTCAAATGAAACAGTAGCAGTGCCGACTGCAATTGGTTTGAAGGTAATGGTCAGTATATGAGCCATGCCTGAATCGCCAGGTGTGCGCGAACCGCTAAAGGTGATGGATCCGCTTGACTGGCTGACAGTTGGTGCGCCGTAAGCGCTACCTGTTGCTGTGACCGACTCGACACGCAGTAGACCAGCTTGATATTTGATAGTACCAGATACGGTGCCAGTGCCAGTAGTGGTACCTGCATAGCTTCGGACATTAACAGTGAACGGAATATTAAGATTAACCTGCGACGAGACTGGTGCAACAAGAAGTTTGTTGCTATTGGCAAGCGCGATGTTGTGTAGCGAAAAGAGCGAAATAGTAAGGCAGCTGCAAAGCAGGAGTGCAACAGCACGTTGATAAAAACGAACAATTTTTGTATGCCGATCAAACGAGTATGTCATTGCGACACCTCCTCTGGAGGTAGGTAGCTGTTCGCCTGAGGTTGTGCCTGTGGTGGTGTCGGTGAGGATTCCCGCTTGTGTAGGATAGCCAACTCTCCGGTTGACGCATCATAAATAGCGCTTGGCTCTTGATTGCTTGGGGTGCTGACAGAGGCTGCTTCCTCTTGAGCTTCTGTTGTTTGTGCGGTATATGTATCAGAGTTTATAGGGGCGGGCATCATTTGGTCGCTTAATGGTGTTGTAGTGACCTCGGGATTAGTAAACTCTTGGCTGACAGAGGCTGGTGGTAGTGGAAGCGAGTCGGGCACTGTCTCTTGTGGCTGCTGTACTTCCGCAGGGTATTCATAGACGGGAGGCGGAATAGTTGTTTGCGCATCATTGAGTGCTGGAATCGTTTGTTGGGTTGATATCTCTGGTTCACTGTTTGGTATGTTTGTGTGGTAATCCATATACTGAGAGGTATCCTCAAATGATGTGGTCAGGTTACCAGTGGCCTGAAGGTTAGGCTCGGGCGTCATAGCAAGAGGTGTTTGGAGAGAGTTTCCATAGATGGCAAGCGCATCAGTATCGATGGTTGCGATGTCGCTAGTTGCTTGCTGTCGTCGTCGATACAAAAGAAATGCGATAAAGCCGCCGATTCCAAGTGTGCACGCAAGGACGCTACCGATGAGTGTCATGATTGCTGTGTTGTCGTTGTTTTGTGTTGAGCCATCAATCAAGCCATTGAGCGTAAAGGCTTGTAGCTCTGGGTTACCCGTTGCAGGAATCGGCTTTTTTTGAACAACAAACTGCACTTTAAGAGCTTCGGTTGAACCAATCGGCGTGAGGGTTGCGTCGTAAGTCCCTGCGCCCAGCTCAGAAGTGATGATGGCATTTTTATTAGCAGTAAAATTTCGTTGCTCAATCTGTACTTTTGCTCCTGGTGCAAGCACGCCATTTTGTTGAATGGTGAGCTGGACGGGGTAGCCGCGCGTCGTTAGAGTGCCGGTATGGGTTGCGCCTTCTAATTGGTCCGATGAAGTCGCTTTTATCGTAAAGAAGTATAATGTGCCCATTTTTGTATCAGTAAGTTCACTTTCGTATGATCCGTCATCGCGCTTCGTAATAACCGCCTCGCTTTTCTGGTTGCCCTTTGTTGTGCCGTAGGTAAGCTTGAGTTCAACATCATCTGACCTGTTGAGTTGCCACGATACGCTGTTTTTTTGACGGTTGGCAGTGATACGAACATCCTCTACTTTAAGGCCTCCTTGACTCTGAATGATAGGCTCAACCACCTCTTCAATACTTGGTTCTGGTATAGCAACTACAGGTATTGGTGTGCTGCTAGGGCGAGGGGCTACTGGACGCGGGACAGTGCTCGGTCGCGGGGTGGTCGATGGCCGTGGTGTTGGTGATGGAGTAGGAGCAGGTGGAGTGGTGCAATTTGGCGGGGTACCTATCTTTCCAGGGGGACATGTAGGGTTGTGGATTGTAAAAGTGGCGGGCTGCTTTGTTGTTGGACCATCATTAATATTGGTATTCGAGGTAAAATTAAGCGTTGCTTGACCGGCTGCGAGTGCTTTGAAGGTAATCTTAAAGACCATCTGATTGTTAACGGCGCGACCAAAAAAATTAAATACAGTAAATGAAACCGTTCCTGTGCCAATGGTCGGGTTCGTCCCACCGAGGGCGCCACCGCTACTGCTTGCGCTTGTTGCTTGCAACAACTCAGTTGGGTATGTGACACCGATTGTAGCGCCGCCAGAAAAAGGTGGCTTGTCGACATTACCACGAACTTCAACGGTAAAGGTGTTGCCAGTGGTGACTGGGCCGCCGCTGGGAGTGAATGAGATTGCTCCAGAGACAGCGAAGGTTTGCGTTGGTACAATCGAAAAGGCAGCTACGAAGAGCATGAACCAGAGGAGTATTTTGTGTCGAAGCACCTTTTGCATTGTTGTTTTTTGTGTTATGTTTTTGCCTGTTTTTAGCTTATCACGCTTACGGATATCGGTCAACGACATGACCTCTGTTTTTTGCTCACATAATTAGACGGGAGTATACAGATGAGTAGTGGCTTAATGTAAATTTAAAAAACACCCAAATGGGTGCATTTTCAATTTGGCGGGCCCGACCGGATTCGAACCGGCGATCTCCTCCGTGACAGGGAGGCGTGATAGGCCAACTTCACTACGAGCCCTCGTTTTGTGTGCCTAAGCTTGATGTATAATACCAACTTTTTTGATCTGATGCAATCCCTTCTCGTGTTTATTTCTATGGGGTAGAGTGCTATAATCACTCAGACGGGCATATGATGCCGCTGTAGCTCAGTTGGTAGAGCGGCGCTTTCGTAAAGCGTAGGTCTCCGGTTCAAATCCGGACAGCGGCTCCATAAAGCGATATGCGGGTATCGTGCAATGGTAGATATGTAACCTTCCAAAGCTATAAGATGCAGAGTTTTCTCTGTACCCGCACCATGAGGAATTAAGATAGATGAAACAACGTATGCAACAAGCAGCGCAGCCACTCGTAGCTGACAGAGGAGTGCTCGGTCTCTTGGTGGTATTTACACTACTTAGTTTAGTGACGTTGATTCTCCTCGCGCTTAATATACAGCCGAGCGAACTGCAGGTTGTGACGCACTATTCAAGCTTTGGCTCAACAAACTTTTATCGAGATAAATGGTATTATCTACTGAGTTTCATTGGCTTTTTGATAGTCTTTTTGATCATGCATATAACGTTGGTGAGAAAACTGCTTGTACGTGTCGGAAGGTCACTTGCTATTGCGTATGCATGGCTAGGCATTATCATGGTTGTTATTTTTGCAGTCGTAGCTCATCAGATTCTTAACCTTGCGTCTCTGACATAATCGAGATATATGACAGATATAGAAATACCTCTAGGTAAACGCACAAAAACATATCGTTTTTTTGAGATGCTGCCAGCTATGCTCAGTTATGGCGCAATTATTCTCCTCGTTGTACTATCGCTCATTAACCCGTTATTTGCGGCAATATATCTGCTTATCATCATCATCACAACTCTTATAAAAGCAACGGGTATTGCATACCATACCTCTGTGGGTCGTCATCGCCTTGATCAGGCTCAGCGAGTGCACTGGCATCACCGTTTGCAACATCTCGAGGATCCGACGCGTTTTGCAGCAGAACTGAATCCAGGTGACTCTACAGGATTTCGTTATGCGGAGCATGTCAAGCACCTTAATGAAGTCGCTAAGCGACCAGAGGCTTTTCCTCGACCGTCACAAATATACAACGCGGTTATCATTGCAACCTATAACGAATCGCTTGATGTCTTGCAGCCGACGATTCAATCGTTACTAGACTCGACATACGACAAGAGTCATTTGATAGTCGTCATCGCGTATGAGGCACGGGGCGGTGAGGATATAGAGAATACTGTGAAGCATTTGCGTGATACGTATGGCAAGCAGTTTGGTGCTTTTCATCTAGTGAAACATCCAGAAGACATACCAAATGAAGTAATAGGTAAAGGCGGCAATATAACCTATGCGGGACAGTTTTTAAAGAAGTGGTTAAAAAAACAACGTATAGCCTATAGTGATGTTATCGTAACTACACTTGACGCTGATAATCGTCCTCATTCAGCGTATTTTGATTATCTGACGTATGAGTATATTATTCGCCCAGATAGAAAACACCTTTCATACCAGCCAGTATGTTTGTTCATTAACAATATATGGGATGTTCCGGCACCTATGAGGGTGGTGGCTACAGGCAACTCGTTTTGGAATGTAATTAGTTCGATGCGACCGCATACTATTCGTAATTTCGCGTCACACTCTCAGCCTATGGATGCTTTGGTGGAGATGAATTTTTGGAGTACGCGTACGATCGTAGAGGACGGGCATCAGTACTGGCGTAGCTACTTTCATTTCGACGGGCGCTATACGGTTATTCCGTTGTTTATATCAATCACTCAAGACGCAGTTTTATCAAAAACATACAAAAAGACGCTCAAAGCTCAATTTATTCAATTACGACGCTGGGCATACGGTGCGTCCGATGTCTCCTATGTTGCAACGCGTATTTTACATACTGATCGCAAGGCGTCGATCGGCGGTAGTCTGGCGCGGTGGGTGCGGTTGGTAGATAGCCATGTAACACAGGCTAGCGTCGCCATATTAGTGGCAGTGGGCGGTTGGGTGCCGCTCCTTATCAATAGCGAGGCAGCGCATAGCATTGCTGCACATCAGCTACCAGAGGTCATTAGTAGGGTGCAGCAGATTGCTTTGATTGGTTTATTCATTACCATTTTCTTCGCCTTTAAGCTTTTGCCTCCACGGCCGGCGCGGTATAAGCGTCGTCGTACTATTTGGATGTTGGCACAATGGCTCTTGATGCCTGTAACAGCGATACTCTATAGTGCACTATCTGCTCTCACGGCACAGACAGCACTGCTTCTAGGCCGCTACTTTGATAAGTTTGATGTTACCGAAAAAGCCACCGTTGCAACGGCAGAGCGTTCTCAAGACATAGATAAGTAACTGCTACCTACTAAATAGCAACTCAGACTCTGTTTGATAGAAAGAGTGATTATTTCTTTTTGCCACGAACATTCGCTTGGTGTTGCGTAGTGCGTTTTGCTTCTGTCCATGTCTTGTCATATTCAAAACCAAGACTGAATTTATCAAGGAGTGATTTTGGGTGCTGAATATTCTGACTAGAACTGCTTGCGTGTGACTGTTTCGTCATGGTTTCATATTAGCATAAGTAGTACATTTTGTCAATGGAACAGACAAACGTGACTCATATCATACGTGGTATAGAGATGTGGAAAATAACAGAAAACAATAAGTGGATAACTTTGGAAAACTCGTGGATAACAAAAAAGACCCCTGTATGTAGGGTCTTTTCATAATGTCTATGGTGGGCGATGAGGAATTCGAATCCCCGACCTCCTCAACGTCAATGAGGCGCTCTAGCCAGCTGAGCTAATCGCCCATAGCTGTTTTATAGTATCAAAAGAGATGAAATGTTGCAATAACTGGGGTGACTATTGTATCCTAGCAAGTAGGCAAGGACGCGGGGTAACCGCCCGCCGAGCTTCGTGGGACGTTGGGGCGTACGAAACGCCGCTTCATAAGTAAAAGTCCGGTGGAACCGTCTTGTATCTATCAAGACCCGAGACATGCGATGTGTGGATTTATTAAAAGAATCTATGAATCGCATGTTTTTATTTATCAAAGAAAGGATAAACTAAAATTATGGATGAACAACAACTTCATGCTATGCGCCACAGTTTGGCACATATTACGGCCAGTGCAGTCCAGTATCTTTGGCCGGATGCAAAATTTGGTGTTGGCCCAGTGGTTGAAAACGGCTTTTACTATGACATTGACCTAGGGGATCAAAAGATCTCTGAGGATGATTTTCGCAAGATCGAAAAGGAGATGCGTAGGATTGTTAATCAAAAGCAAGAATTTGTGAGCTCTGTGGAGCCGATTGACGAGGCAATAGCTTGGGCAAAAAGCAGCCAGCAGCCTTATAAGGAAGAGTTGTTGAATGATTTGAAACGAAGCGGCACGACGGTTGCTAAAGATCTTGATGCGAGTGAAATAGGTACGATTGCAGAGGGAGACGCTGCACTCGAAGAGGTGGGTTTTTATACAAACGGTGCCTTTACTGATTTATGTCGTGGGCCCCATGTGGCTACTACTGGCGATGTCGGTGCATTTAAATTGATGCGCGTGGCTGGAGCTTATTGGCGAGGTAATGAGAAAAACCCACAAATGCAACGTCTTTACGGTGTTGCATTTGCGACTCAGGAAGAACTGGATAGCCATCTTAAGATGATAGAAGAGGCAAAATTGCGTGATCATCGAAAACTAGGCAAAGATCTGGATATTTATACGATGTCACCTCTTGTTGGTGCTGGGCTTCCTATGTTTACTCCGCGTGGTACGGTGCTCCGTGAAGTACTGGCGAAATACTCCAATCAACTTCGTGAGTCTCGTGGTTTTCAAAAAGTCTGGACGCCGAATATCACCAAGACTGCACTCTATGAAGCATCTGGTCACTGGGAGAAGTTTGGTGACGAGCTGTTTCTTGTGACAAGTCAGGAGACTGATGACAAAATGGCCCTCAAGCCGATGAATTGTCCCCACCATACGCAGATTTTCGCTTCGCGCCCCCGTAGTTATCGTGATATGCCGGTGCGATATCTTGAAACGACGACCGACTATCGTGATGAAAAAACAGGAGAATTAGGGGGATTGAATCGGGTACGCTCATTGACGCAGGATGACAGTCATGTGTTTTGTCGCCAGGATCAAATTGAGGATGAAATTGACGGACTGCTTGCGAGTGTTCGAGAGCTATACGAAACGATTGATATGAAATTACGCGTTCGTTTGAGCTATCGCGGCGATGGTGATGGCTACTTGGGCGATGAGCAGCTTTGGCAGTCTGCGCAAGAGCAGTTAAAGAAGGCGGTTGTCAAAAACGAGCTGGATTATTTTGAGCAAGAGGGTGAAGCGGCCTTTTATGGTCCAAAGATTGATTTTATGGCAACCGATGCGCTTGGTCGCGAGCATCAGCTGGCAACGGCGCAGCTTGATTTCGTACAACCTGGACGATTCGGACTTGAGTACAAGGATGCAGAGAGTAGTGTACGGACGCCAGTAATGATCCACTGTGCATTACTTGGATCTATTGAACGGTTCTTGAGTGTATTTATCGAACATACTGCAGGGTGGTTTCCGCTATGGGCAGCACCAGAGCAAGTGCGTATCTTGACGATTAATGATACAGTGCAAGATTATGTTGACAGTATTACAGCAATTTTAACAGATGTAGTCTTGATGAATCCAATAAAATACAACGAAGTACGATTTACAACAGATAATCGTAATGAAAGTTTGGGCAAGAAAATCCGAGAGGCAACCGCTATGAAGGTTCCTGTTCAATTAATCGTTGGTCCTAAGGATAAAGAGGCGAATGAGGTAAGCGTACGCACGCAGGCAGGTGAGAAGAAGATTGCGCTTAACAATTTGGCTGAATACCTTAAGGGATTGTAGTTTTTGTGACGAGAAAGATTATAGCAGTTGATATCGATGATGTACTGGCTGATAATGCCAAGGGTTTTGCTGAATTTTCAAATTCTAGATGGGGTGGCGCACTTACTCAAGATGATTATGATGAGCACTGGGCGCGTGTTTGGGGGGTGAGTGAGAGGGAAGCACGTCAACGCGCAGATATATTTCATCGCGAGGGGGCTGTTGTATCGTATAGCCACAACGAGTCAGCGACCACTGTTTTAAGGAAGTTACGCAAGAAATATCAGCTTGTTATTGTGACGTCACGCCGACGAAGTATAGAGGTGCATACGAACGAATGGATCCATCGTCATTATCCAGGAATTTTTTCTGAAGATACTATTCATTTTGCAGGTATTTGGGATGGCGAGATCTCTCAGGCAACGAACTATCTTACTAAAGGCGATCTTTGTGCTAGTCTAGGTGTCCACTATCTTATTGATGATCAGCTCAAGCATTGTGTCGCCGTTGCCGAGCGTGGGATGTCGGCGATATTGTATGGTGATTATACGTGGAATCGAAGCGATACACTGGCAGAGGGTGTGATGCGACTAAATACTTGGCAGCAAATTGGAGAGTATTTTGATGGCAGGAACGACTGACAACTTTCGCTATAAGATTGAAATGCTCATGAGCCAGGTTCCGCAAGGAAAAGTAACAACCTATGGTGATTTGGCCGCTTTGGCTGGACAGCCAGCCGCCAGTCGTATTGTAGGAGGCATTGCTCATTATGGTGATATGGCTCTGCCGTGGCATCGCTTAACAAATCGCTTTGGTGGTTTGGCCGCCGGATTTCCAGGTGGGCGCGATGCTCAGGCTCAGTTGCTTATGCATGAGGGCATCGTGTGTACAAACTATATCGTCGATAATTTTGAGAAAATACGATGGAGACCGGATTTATGAAGGACGAAGCTCCACTGATTGTTATCGTTGGTCCAACCGCCAGTGGCAAGACTGCGCTTGCGATTGATTTAGCTGAGAGGTATGACGGAGAGATTATCTGTGCTGATAGTCGTACGATATATAAAGATATGGATATCGGTACAGCTAAGCCAACAGCTCAGGAGCGGGCTCGTGTTCCTCATTGGGGGTTGGATCTGGTTGTTCCGGGTGAGCGCTTTAGTGCAGCGGACTTTAAGGTCTATGCACTGCAAAAAATTTCAGAAATACGGTCCCGCGGAAAGATCCCATTTTTGGTGGGGGGTACGGGATTGTATGTTGATGGCGTTGTCTTTAATTACGAATTCGCGGGCGTCGTAGACATAGCACTAAGAAATAAACTGGAACTATGCTCTCTCGAAGAATTAATAGAATATTGTCAAAATAACAACATTGACTTACCGGAAAACAGCCGTAATAAACGACACCTGATTCGAACAATTGAACGAAATGGTGCTAATCCTCAGAGGTCCCAACAGCCTGTAAGCACAAGCATTATTGTGGGAATCACTACAAATAGAAATGAATTACGAACACGAATTGAACGCAGAGCTGAACAAATATTTGAGGATGGTGTTGTAGAAGAAGCAATAAGGTTGGGCAAAATGTATGGCTATAGTAATGAGGCAATGACGGCGAACTTGTACCCATTAGCCAGAGCGTATTTGCAAGGGGAAGTTTCTTTTGACGATATGAAGGCGCGATTTGTGACATTAGATTGGCGGCTTGCAAAGCGACAGTTAACGTGGCTGCGACGGAACCCCTATATTGAATGGAAAGAACTTAGTCAGGCTGAACAGTATTTAGTAAAGGCGCTCGAAACCTATCGTTCATCGTGATATAGTAGTGCAAGAGAGTTATTCAATGATCGACGCATTATTTGGTTCAAAAACAAGAGTGAAGCTACTACATCTTTTCCTGAATAATCCAGGTAAGTCTTTTTATGTGCGTGAAATCACGAGACTTATCGACGAGCAGATTAATTCGGTGCGTCGTGAACTGTCTAATATGCTTACAGTAGGTATTATTACGAGTGATAGTGCAGACAACAAGCTTTTTTATGAAGTGAATCAGCGGTATGAACACTACGTTCCTTTGAGAGAGATATTTGCTGATGCGCCAAGCCAACGGGTGCGCGCTACAAAAGCCACCAGTGATTGGCGCCCTCTTATTTCAGGTCTTTCCGGGGTTCGTCTTGTTATTGCTGCGGGAGTGCTTGTTCCAAGGTCGGCTGCTAAGGTGGATTTGTTGATTGTCGGGACTGTCGTGTCGACAAAGGTAAAAACTGCAATCAAAGCCGTGGAGCGTCTTGAGGGTCGAGAACTTACTTATAGTGTGCTGCCATACGACGAGTTCTATTATCGTCTGAGTGTCCGTGATAAATTTATTACAGAGATTCTCAACAGTGCCCATGAGGTGGTTGTTGATGCCGATAATATACTGAAACAGCAGAAATAAGGAGGAATGATGTTTGAGATTGAATATAAAGGGGGCAATACGCTCGTTGTCTCGAGTAAGAAAACGACGCTAGTTGTTGATCCAAGGCGTTCGCTGGTTGGGCAAAACGATTTGGCAGTAGGAGGCGCTATTGAGTTGGCAACAGAACCTCGATTTGCTCTGAATAGTCAAGGTGCTAAGCTTTGTATCGAAGGGCCTGGAGAGTATGAGATTGGTGATATGGCGATCCGTGGCGTTCGTGCGTGGCGTCATCTAGATGCAGAGAGTGAAGAGCCAATCGATACAATTTATCGCATTGAGATAGGAGGCGTGCGCATCGCTGTTATTGGTAATATTATGCCAAAAGTAAGCGAAGAGCAGCTTGAGGCTGTCGGGATAGTTGACATCGTCGTTATTCCTGTGGGGGGTAATGGCTACACGCTAGATGCCGAAAGCGCCGCAGCAATTGTGCGTCAGATTGACCCGCGCGCCGCCATTCCGGTGCATTATGCGGACACCTCATTACAGTATGAAGTTACCCAAGATGAGGTAGACCGGTTTATCAAAGAACTAGCCGCCCCTGTAGAAGAGGTGGGCACTAAGTATAAGCTTAAGTCTGCAGCAGCGCTGCCAGCAACGCTTACTACTGTCATCGTTGGGCGCAGCTGATTTACGTGAAGTCAAGATAAAAGAACACCCCTCATAGAGAGGGGTGTTCTTTTATAAGTGGTACGGTTATTTTGCCGGGGTAAGGATACCCTTTTTCTTTAGCGTTCGGATAGCCTGTGTACTAAGAGTCATAGTAATCTTTTGACCATCAACCATAAACGTTTTCTTCTGGAGGTTTGGCTTGAAAACGCGCTTGGTGCGACGTAAAGAAAAGCTCACATTGTGACCGAACTGCTTGCCTTTACCGGTGAGTTCACAGCGTGCTGCCATCTTTATTACTCCATTTATTTTTTGAATCTTGTCTATTATAGATAATCTTAGCGCCTCTGTCAAGAATCATAATGATTTGTAATGCTGTATAATAAACCAAGATGACAATTGATATTCTGCAATTAGGAATTATTCTAGGGGTTATTTTGGTATCAATGACTCTGCACGAGGTAATGCACGGCTTTATTAGTTATTGGCTAGGAGACGACACGGCAAAGCTTCAAGGACGGCTAACCTTAAATCCTATTAAGCACATCGATCCGTTCTTGACGATCGTACTACCTATCTTGTTAGCGATTACTGGTGCGCCAATTTTTGGTGGCGCAAAGCCAGTTCCGTTTAATCCCGAACGCATAAGAGGTGAAGAGTGGGGCGTAGCGGCTGTAGCTATTGCGGGGCCTCTGACAAACTTGCTATTGGCGTTCGTTGCATTCGGTGCCCTAGTTTTATCAGGTCTTGTTACTCAACAGGGTATTGTTGGTGATGGCGGTATAGTGGGGGTAATCTTACTCTACTTCGTGTATATTAATATCGGATTTTTTGTATTTAATATGCTTCCCATACCCCCACTTGATGGATCTCGTGTTCTTTATGCTCTAGCGCCAGACTTTGTCCGCAGAGGTATGGAATTTATAGAACCATATGCACTATTTGTTGTATTCGCGATTGTTCTTTTTGCAAATAATGCACTAGGGGCATTTATGGGAGGGGCGATCCAATTCTTTACGGATGTCTTCTCAAGGCTTTTTATCGGGATTTAGTCTATAATAGATAGTATCCCAGAATACCTCGGCGTGTATGATTTTCCTAACATCATACATTGAGGGAGTTCAAATTGTCTCTTCCTGTGGGAAGAGTCTGAGAGCACCCACCTTGCATAAAAGCGGGGAATATCAAGCGTCGGAGTTTCTGGGATTTTACGTCGATACCTAGTGGATGGAGGCTGACAGTATTGATCTGGTAGTCCTAGTAGGGGATTGAAAAATAAGCGGAGTAAGCAGAATGAATCAGCGTATAGCAGTCCGAGCAATTATCCGGCAAGACGATAAGGTATTGTTCCTTCGACGCGCGACAGGACGAACTTCAATTTTGGGTAAATTTGAATTACCTGGAGGTCGACTGTCGTATAGCGAGCAGACTGAAGATAGTCTGCGACGATATTTGCATGACGATGTTGGTTTGCACATCGAGACAGCCTCGCTCTTTGATGTTGTTACGTATGTCGATCGTGATGATAGGGATATACAATATGCAGTTATCATTTATGCAGTTGAGCTTGCCCAGTCAAGGCATGCTATTTCGCTGAGTGAAAATTATGACAAATACATATGGCAATCGTTGTATGATATACATCAAGATACTTTGACGGACCTTACGCAACTCTTGGTGGGTATCGTACAACAAAGAGATTTAACAGGCGTAGTGTTAGAAAAATCGAATGATATTGATGTAGATAAAGCATCAGAAAGTAATGTTGTGCTGTATGCCGATGGAGGATCAAGGGGTAATCCTGGCCCATCGGCTGCCGGTTTTGTTATCATAGACCATAATCAAAAGATTCTAGCTCAAGGCGGAGAATATCTTGGTATTACAACAAACAATCAGGCGGAGTATCACGGTGTACGTCTAGGTTTAGAAAAAGCAATAGAGCTTGGTTTGCGGACGATCGACATACGGCTTGATAGTATGTTGGTGGTGAATCAGATGAACGGTGTATATACGATCAAAAATCGAGATCTTTGGCCTATTAATGAGCGAATACGTGATTTAGTATTGCAGCTCGATAAGGTAACATTTCAACATATACCACGGGGGCAAAATCAGTTGGCAGATGGAGAAGTGAACCGTACCCTTAACGCACGCATCGGAGAGTGATAGTGTATAATATCGGGTAGGCAGTCTATTAGGTGATCGCTGCGCGTAAGCGAAGAGGAAAGTCCGGGCAGCATAGGACATGACAGTTGCTAACGGCAACCAGGGGCAACCCTAGGGAAAGTGCCACAGAAACGAAACCGCCTAGCGAGAGATTTCTATTTGCAATACGAGTAATGTAGGTAGAAATCTCTCGCTCGGTAAGGGTGAAAGGAGTGGGGTAAGAGCCCACAGCGTCGCTTGGTGACAAGCGAAGGAGGTAAACCCTGTCAGCTGCAAGGAGGTTTACATATAGGGTAGTCCGCCCGTAGGCCGCTATCCGCTTGATTCGTCGAGCAATTGACGAGCTAGATAGATGATCATCCACGACAGAACCCGGCTTATCGATAGGCTGTCAACAAAAAATACCTCAACTAAGAGGTATTTTTTGTTGACAGTGAATACCCTAAGGTATTACTGGGTGCTTTTGACGATAGCCGTAAAAGCTTTTGGTTCGCTCACAGCAAGCTCTGCAAGTACCTTGCGGTCGAGCTCGTTGCCAGTTGCCTTCAGTCCGGCGATCAGCTTTGCGTAAGTAGTGCCGTTTTCACGAGCAGCAGCATTGATGCGTGTTACCCATAGGCTACGGAGATCACGTTTACGATTGCGACGATCACGGTAAGCATATTGAAGTGCGCGAATAACGGCTTGCTTTGCTAGGCGGAACGATCGTGTTCGATTATGCTGCATGCCTTTGGCAGCTTTGAGGATTTTCTTGTGCTTGGCGCGTGCAGTGACGCCTCGTTTAACTCGCATATTATTAGACTCCTAGTGCTCGTTTAATGTTTTTTGCGGCTGCGCCGGTGATTGTTGCCGATGTATTAATGGCACGTTTGCGGCCTTTGCTTTTCTTTGCAAGCAAGTGAGTGCCGAAGGCACGTCGACGGGTAAGCTTGCCGGTACTTGTTAGCTTGATGCGCTTGGCAGTACCTTTGTGGGTTTTTAGCTTTGGCATTTATTTACTCCTTATTATGACGCTCAGGTTGCGACCTGCCATTTGGGGTGCATGTTCCGTAACAGCATCCTGCTCGAGAGCAGCGATGATTTTATTGATCATGTCGTACCCTAGTTCTTTATGGGCCATCTCGCGACCCCTATAGAAAATTTGTATTCTGACCTTGTGGCCATCCGCGAGAAAACTACGTATCTTGCGAAGTTTGATTTCGAGGTCACCGCTACCGATCTTTAGTCCAAAACGCATTTGCTTAAGCTCACTTTGTTTGCTGCTTCTGCGATTTTTTTGCTGCTCCTTCATCTTCTGATACTGGTACTTACCCCAGTCGATGATTTTTGCAACAGGTGGATCTGCACTTGGTGATATCTCAACGAGGTCAACACCTGCGTCGCTAGCTTTTTGTAGGGCATCTGTGCGTGACATGATGCCAAGCTGCTCACCGTCGCTACCTATGACTCGAAGCTCGTTGGCCCGTATCGCTTCGTTGATGCGGATGTTGTTACTGATCGTTAGATCTCCTCTAGATTTTATTGGTTCAGAATAGTGCTTACGCAACTTATGAGCGATTACTCGCTAATCATAGTATCAGATACACGCAGAATATTCAAGAGGTAACACCCCGGTACTGTAGAGCCTCTGCGATGTGCTCTTTTTGTAGAACTTGAGGTGCCGTGTCAATGTCGGCAATAGTGCGAGCTATTTTGATGATTTTAAAAAAGCTGCGTGCGCTGAGTCCTAGTTTTTCTCCTGCACTAACAAGTAGGTTGCGAGCGCTCGTGTCGATAGGCAAGAGCCGATGGACCTGACTGCTAGTAAGAGATCCGTTGTATATAATACTACTTCCATACCTTAAGGACTGAGCTTTAAGGGCATTCTGAATAGCTTTTTGTGCTTCCAAGTGTTGTTTATTTTTATAAGCCTGAAGGGCAAGGAGCTTGTCATTTGGTACGCGCGTGACAGAAACATGAAGATCGATACGGTCGAGAAGAGGGCCAGAAAGTCGTTTTTGATAGTTTAATATTTGAACCGAAGAGCATGAGCATTCCTTTGAGGTGTCTCCGTAGTGTCCGCATGGACAAGGGTTCATTGTCGCAATAAGCATAAAGTCAGCAGGATAAGTTACGCGCCCATTGGCCCTGGAGACCGATATCTGTCGATCTTCGAGTGGTTGACGCAATGCCTCAAGGACAGATCGGGGATATTCAGGTATTTCGTCTAGAAAAAGAACGCCATGATGCGCTAGGCTGATCTCGCCTGGTTTTGGCCGCGCACCACCTCCTACGACCGCCACATGACTAGTGGTGTGATGTGGCGAGCGAAACGGGCGCGTCGTGATGATTTCTTCGTCGATTTCTCCTGCGATACTGTGAAGCTTTGTCACTGCTATCTGTTCAGAGGCCGTCAGGCTCGGCAGGAGGCCAGTAAGGGTTTTAGCAAGCATCGTCTTGCCTGCACCGGGAGGGCCGGCCAGTAGGAGATTGTGGCGACCTGCAGCGGCTATGACGAGAGCTCGCTTCGCTTGTTCCTGGCCATGGATATCGTCTATGGAGCTAGTTTTGGTACGCGTGGGGAGTGCCGAGGTAGTGAAGGCTGTTGGGCTTATGCGACTTTCCGCCTTGAGGTGTAAGTAGAGCTCTTTAAGGTTACTTATACCTATGACGGTAATGCCCTTGATGAGGCTTGCTTGCGTAGCGTTTATTTTTGGTACATAGATTGTGCTGACACCTGATTCTCGAGCTGTTTCTGTCATACCTACGACTCCTCGTATAGATCGTACATCACCATTGAGCGCAAGTTCACCTACGAATACAGCGTCACTTACTTCATTTTGTTGCAGCTGCCCGCTACTGACCAATATCGCAAGAGCAATAGGTATGTCGAAGTGAGCACCATCTTTGATAAGCTCAGCTGGTGCAAGGTTAATGGTAATTTTTTTGGCAGGGAAATCAAGAAGAGAGTTACTGATGGCGCTACGTACACGCTCCTTTGCTTCGTCTACCGATTTCGTACCCATGCCGACAATCTGTATAGAGGGTAGGCCCTTCTTTGAGTCACTCTCAACTTCAACTATTGCCCCTTCGAAGCCTATTGATGCGACTGTGCGTACGTGAGCGACCATAGTGCACTTATTATAGACGTAAGGGTTTTATGAGAGCAAGCTATTTATGATATAATACTCGTATTGGTTTTTGGGGCTGATATAGCTTTCGACGATAGGATTTTAACAAGATATTTCGCAAGTCGACTATACACGTAAAGTATATTTTTAATTGCAAAAACTTTTGCTAGCAACGTAAAGGCTACTTTGGCATCAATCGCATCTGCGGTTAAGCCAAGTAACTTTGCAGTTGCGCCAATCGCAGCCTAATACGCTCGATCATCCGATTCTGCAGGTGACATAGCAGGTGAGGGTGTTATATTCATGTCACTTACGTAGATTAGTGCGCAGTGACGCTTTTTTACGGAAATTTTATCACGCGACAATAGGTTATTTTTGTTTGTTCTTGATGCCTAGAGTCGTACAGCCTAAAACAACCTAAGCTTGTAGACGAATATCATGTTACCTTTCGGACCGGGGGGCAGTACCCCGCAGCTCCACCAACGTAAAATCCCGACCTATGCGTCGGGTTTTTACGTTGGTCATACGGTATGGTCAAGGGGTTTTAGACTAAAAAAGACAACCACCTGCGAGTAGTGGTTGTCTAGTGTGGAGTGTTTTTTGTGTCTGTTTATTTTTGGCTTCCAAACAGTTTTTGTATAATTTTTTTATTCAGAAGCTACCCCTATAATATGACGTCAAACTGCTTGTGTCAACATAATTTTACATGAAATGATGGGTAAAAAATACCACATGTATATAAGCGCTACATATAGTGTTCGAGATCAGCACGGCACCCAAGTGGCCTAGCGCGCTCATTGTAAGTTGCGTATAATAGAAGGAACCTAGGCGAGGGAAGTGTATGAACGACAATCGACGTGCCGGAAGAGTTGCGAATACTAATGGTCGCAACGATGTGGGTGTGGACGGCTATAACTTTCTTATTAGAATGAGTCGTCGGTTAGGTGCTGTCGCTACTCGTTCTTCGGCTTTGCGTGATGTGAGGATGTTTATGACGCAGGAGATTACGTACGACTCTTTAGGACATATGTTTACAGGGAATAATAAAAACGAAAACCCGAGAGATAGTAGTGATAAGGGTGGGGCTACGAAAGATGATAGCGTCAATACTGCGGCTAGTAACAATGATGATGAGACAGATCCAATCGAACTGAAGCGTATTGTGTCACGTTCTCACGAGACTTTAGCAAATGCAAACACGGTGTTTCCATTGACGTTATTTCCCGATACGATAACTGTTGACCGCACAAAGGTCACGATAACAAGACGAGATTTTTTCTGGTCATCAGATGTATTGAGTATACGGATTGAAGATGTTTTGAACGTGGCAGTGTCGGTCGGTCCACTATTCGGTTCTTTAACAATAGCCAGTCGTGTTATGAGCACAGTTGATCATTTTCGAATCGATCATTTTTGGCGACATGATGCGATTCGCCTGAAGCATATTATCCAGGGCTATATGATTGCACAACATAACAAGATAGATACCGCTCATCTAAGCAGAAACGAGTTGATTGAAACGCTTATGGAGCTCGGACATGACACTAATGTATAAATAATACAACGTTGTATTATTTATACAAAAGCGTATATAACAGATATAGTATGACGAGAATACAACATCAAACGTGACATTTACATCGAAAAGTATTGACCTATTATGAAGCTCGTGCTAAAGTAACGGTAGGCTTTCTACAAAACAAAAAACGCCTAACATATACAATTCAAAAACTATTTGACGGTAAGTCGATAGCACGGCAAGCATTTTTGCTCTGCATAGGCAGAGCACGTACCTTCGTTTGCGGCGCTATCGATGCTCCGCCAAACACATGTGCGGTGTTGAGCGCGCGCAATATGAGTACGATATCTTTTTTTGAGAATCGGAAAATGGCGCATGTGACGTTTGCTCTAGGTTTTCCTGGAGCGGTCAGGCCATGAGTGGCAGATTTGCCATTGTTATTGGAGCGACACGCTAATATTTATACATAGAGCGTATGGCGCAACCAGACATCTAAGCAGTTTGTCACTCTGGCTCTTTTAATTAAAGAGATATACACTAATATACAAGTATGTTGGAAAAAATAATTATAACCATGGGTCTCGTTGCGACGGGGCTTCTTTTAATTATTGTTAATACGACAACGCCCTCATCTGTTGGAGCGGGTGGTATTTTGTTTATCTTTATTTTAGGATACATCGCATTGACATCTCTTTTTACTTGTTTGATTTGGCTTTGTGCTCGGTTCTGGGGCAGGATGTATTCTTTGAAAAAGAAAGTGCAGTATATTCCTACTATCGGTTTCAAACAGGCTTATTATTATGCGTCAGTTGTTGCGCTAGCTCCCGTTATCTTTCTGAGTCTTCAATCGGTCGGAGGGGTCGGAGTCTATGAATTTATTTTGATTTTACTCCTAGTGTTTCTTGGGTGCATTTATGTCAATAAGAGGACGGCATAGAGAAGCCTCTTATGCTATAATCACGGTATGAACCCGGAACTGCAAGCTCCTCAGTCAACCCCTGAATATCGACCGCCACAAACGGGCGCGGAAGTGCTGCCGCATAGTCCTGAGCGTAAAGAGCAGTCAGGTGAAAGCGAGCCGGTGCCTGGACGGGTTGAACAGCAAGTGTCGGCACCTCCGATCATGCCGCTACCACAGCCACCAGTGGTTGTGCCGTTACCTCAGCAGCCCGTCGCTGATGACGCCTCTGTCGGTCCCTCATTGGCCGCCGACGATGATCTCATTGAAAAAGAGTGGGTTGATAAAGCAAAGAAAATAATTCTCGAGACAAAGGATGATCCATACAGGAGAGAGCAGGAAGTAGCTAGGCTCCAGGCAGACTACTTACGTAAGCGATATGGTAAGGAGCTAGGTGTCGTTGATTAACGAGATCTTGAGGGGATAAGACAATGGCTGGAGTGCTCATAACATTATTTGTCGCAATATCTTTGCTTGGAGCTCTTGTGCTGATAGTTTTTATGCAGTACAAGAAAACACTGCGAGAAGCTAAGAATTACGAGAGAGGCTTAAAGATGGTGCCTATGTTCATTCATTTGCCGCCGGCAAGTGAGGATATAGAAAAAGGTGGTCGTGATGAACGCGACCTTACGGAAGAGGTGTTGTCGGAAGCGCAAGTGATGTATAACATCATCGCAAGTACTGCTACGAAAGGTTTTAAGAATAAAGTATATGGTCAGCGACATATTTCATTTGAAATTGTAGCCAAAGGTGGATTGGTGCACTACTACACGGTGGTGCCGATTGTTTTAGTGGATGTTATCAAACAGGCCATAGCTGCAGCGTATCCCTCGGCTCGTCTAGAGGAGGTGGCTGAGCATAATATATTTAGCCAGGCTGGTAAGATGAGCGGAGTAATAGGCGGCGAATTTGCTCTAAAAAAGCAATTTGTGTACCCTATAGCGACTTATCAAGACACGAAACGTGATGCGGCACGGGCATTGCTGAATGCACTTTCGGCAGCATCGCGTGATGACGGCGCGGTGATTCAGTTTTTAATGCGTCCAGCGAGTGAAGGATGGGTACGTGCATCGATCAATGCAGCTAAAAAGATCAAAGAAGACAAGCTTAAGGGTAAGGGCGCAGGGCTGGGTGTTGGCAGTGCTAAGGGTATGGCAGAGCTACTATGGAAACCGCCAGAGGCAGGCGATGATAAGAAGTCGGATGGAGGGCAACTAACTTCTCTTGAAGAAGAGACAATTAAGGCAATCGAAGAGAAGACTCGCTATCCTGGCTATGAAGTGCTTGTACGAGTTGTCGTTTCGTCTAATACAACAGAGCGTTCACAGGGTTTACTGAAGAATATCGTGGCTGCTTTTGCGCTTTTTGATTCTCCTAGCTATAACGGCTTTAAGTTTATGCCGTCGCGAGATGTTGAAGAGCTAGTGACGGCATTTATATTTCGATTTTTTCCGCAAGCCGTTAAACACAACATACTAAATAGCGTTGAAATGGCGACTATTTTTCACCTTCCTGACCAAAACAGTATTCCGACGTCAAAGGTAAAGCGACAGATGTCGAAGCAGGTGGACGGTCCAACTGAATTGATGGACGAAGGACTATTGCTTGGTGTCAATGAATTTCGAGGTGTGAAAAAACAAATCCGCTTGACGACAAATGACCGTAGGCGTCATACGTACGTCATTGGCCAAACTGGTGTTGGTAAGTCGGTGTTTTTAGAAAATCTAGCTTATCAAGATATGCACGATGGTCGCGGTTTCGCATTCATCGACCCTCATGGTGATGCGGTAGAGAAGCTGCTAGCTAATGTTCCGAAAGAGCGAGTTGAGGATGTCATCTACTTTAATCCGGGTGACTTAGATAATCCTATCGGACTTAATTTGTTTGAATGGGAGACGGAGGATCAAAAAGACTTTTTGGTGCAAGAGTCAATTAATATGCTCTACAGTTTATACGATCCAGGGCATACAGGTATCGTTGGGCCACGACTTGAGCATATTTTTCGTAACTGCGCCCTGCTCTTGATGGCAGATCCAGCTGGCGGTACATTTATTGATATACCAAAGCTATTGGTTGACGACGCATTTATGAAGTCAAAACTGAAGTATGTGACCGATCGAAATGTCTTGGATTTTTGGACGAAAGAGTATCCAGCTTCGCAGCGCTCTAATGAGTCAGGTGAGGTGACGAGTTGGGTAGTGAGTAAGTTTGGGCCATTTATGAGTAATACAATGATGCGTAATATTATGGGGCAGACGAAGAGCGGGTTTAATATCCGTGAAATTATGGATGGAGATAAGATACTGCTCGTCAACCTATCTAAGGGTAAGATGGGTGAGCTTAACTCTAAATTGATTGGTATGATATTTGTGATGAAGTTTCAGGCGGCAGCGATGGGGCGAGCTGACATGCCAGAGGTAGAGCGAAAAGACTTTAGTCTATTTGTAGATGAGTTTCAGAATTTCGCAACTG
Organism: uncultured Candidatus Saccharibacteria bacterium; assembly: GCA_964557445.1. Classification (GTDB taxonomy): domain Bacteria; phylum Patescibacteriota; class Saccharimonadia; order Saccharimonadales; family Saccharimonadaceae; genus UBA2112. The sequence continues at coordinate 8,214 of CAZLAF010000003.1, read as the reverse complement.
AAAGTTTTGAGTCAATCTTATCTGAAGCTCGAAAATATCGCTTGAATCTCGTGCTAGGTAACCAATTTATGACACAGCTTACTGATAAGATCCGCGAAGCGATTATTGGTAACGTCGGCACTATCATTAGTGGACGAATTGGCGTGACTGACGCTGAGTTAATGGTTAAAAAGTTTCAACCGGCTTTTGATGCAGAGGATCTCACAAAGTTGCCGAACTACCAAGCTATTACGAGTGTCATGATAAATAATGTGCCATCGGCGCCGTTTAGTATGACGCTATTGCCACCTATGAATAAAGATAACTCACCTTTGGCAGATGCCATGAAGCGATTATCGTCGACAAAATACGGTTTAGGGAGAGCGGTGGTTGAAAAAGAAATTTTTGCACGACTAGAGCCACAAAAGCCTATGGTATCCCCACGAGCACCAAGTCCGTCATCGGCACCTCGTCCGGGTGGCGGATCGTCTGGTGGCGGATCATTTTTGGATGAATGGCTGTCAAAACGCCAGAAGCTTGCGGCGAGTCCGTCTGCTCCAGGTACTGCCCCAATGAGGCCTGGTAGTGCGCCTGTTGTTTCTACGACCCCACAGCAGTCGCCTGCTCCAATTAATACCCCGGTATCTTTACATCAGCCCGTACTGCCGTCAGCTCCACTACAGAATAACGTGCCATCATCTTCAGAAGAGGCGCCGTTTGTACAACCTCCTAGTTCGCCAAACCCTCCAGAAGGGCGATCGCCAATCGTTCACCCACCTGAGGATGAGGATCCAAAAGAAGTTAGCGTACGACTGCGATAGTAGCTACTAGTGTTTTTTGCCACGAATCATAACAGAGAAATAATCGTACAGAATGCCTAATAGCCAGCCCCCAACAAAAGCAGCGATTGCTTCGAAGCCGGATAGCTGAAACCCATAGTGTTTAGCGGTAAAATAAAGAATCGTGATTGTGAAAAAAGCGGCAATGCTACCGCAAAGCAGGGCATTAGGTCTTGCGATTGTTGAGCTGGCGATGTCACTTACTTTTTCAATAGGCGCGGTATGGATTAGTTTACTGAAGAGTCGTTCACCTGATGTCATGTCTTGTTGAGCATCTTTTATATGCCCACGAAAGCTTTGCTCGCGTCGTTGCTTTGTAATTGGACCACGGCGACGTTCGGCAGGGCTTTGCGGAGTGATCACAGGTCTCTCTTTGGTCTCATTTGCGAGTTCTTGCGCCTCTGTGAGTGCTTTGTGTTGATCGACGTCTCGAGAGGATTCTTTGCCGGCTTGTTCGAGCTTATCACGAAGATGATCTTTTTGTGCATTTGCGAGCGCTTCTAGATGTTCGCGATGTATTTCTTGCTTTGCACCTGCTCGTTCGTTATTCGCGCCTATATTTTTTTCTACTGCCATATCGCTCGCTCCATTTAGATGACGCTATTATTGATATTGTGTCTGATAATACGTAATTCTTTTCGCATCTGAACAGTGCGCGTATAAAAGTAAACAGATGTTGCAAGCAGTATGAGTGCGATAAGTATATTAAGGCCAATGCCGACAGTCGGGAGTTGCTGAATTGTCGCTTCGACTCCCTTGGCAACCGGACAGTCAACATGATTTTTAAGACTGTTGCCATATGTGATTGAAAGCGTACAGTCGTATGATGCTGGATTGCTTTGTCCGGTTGGTGTTGCAGGTAAACTAGAAATAAGTTGCACAACAAAGGTTCGCTCTTGAGTTTCACCAGGTGCTAGCTGCACCTGAGGCCAACGAAGTGTATTGGATCCAGTATCGAAATCGCCACCACCTGAATCAATAAGTGTTGTGTATTCGAGAAGGTCGTCAATACGCACCTCAAAGGCATTTGTGAGCGATGTGGCGCTTGGGTTGACCGCTTTGAGTGTGTAGGCAACTTTATCGAGAGGCTCAAGAGCGCTCTCGGCATCTGCTTGAGGCTGAGATAGGTTTTTTGCTGTAATTGTTTTTGCAACAGGTAGTGTAGAAGTACGTTGATCATAGGATGCGGGAAGATTTTGGAGAATAATACCGCCGTTGCTTTTTGCGATTGCAAACCAGCCTAGTGTCGCGGATGTGCCACTCCAGGCCTCGGCGCTAGAGATATGGCTACTCATTTGGTTGTATGGTGTGAGGTAGCGAACCCCTACGCCACCAGAGCTGCGAGGATAAGAGATGCTTATCTCGTTAGTTCCTTGACCAAGCTGTCCATATCTTGTGGTGATATACATATCAGGATCTATATCGACCGTTACTTTTTGCGCGGAGGCTATATCGGCACGAGTGAGACCGAGAGCTCCGTAGATATCTTTTATGTCAGACTCATTGTGGTCATAGCGGAGTAGTAGGTCGTCGAGACTGCTAACTCCACCGTGAACAATATCTTGCTCACTTGACGCATTTGCTGATTCGGGAGGTGAGAAAATGGCAAGCGACTGCATGAGGAAAGCAAGCACAACAAACAAGACTGTTGTGCGCCTTGTTACCTCTTCGCCACGTAGGCGATTGGCATAAAAGCCAATATCGGCCATCAATGCGGGGCTAAATGATATGTTGGATACCAGTTTTCGAAACATTTTTTTGTTTTTGATTCCTCTTACTCCTTAGATTAGCATAAGAATTGTGTTCAATTCAAGAGCTTGAGTGAGTAATAGTTTTCCGTTATAATGATAACAATGTAAATAGCTGAAAAGGCTGAAGAAGACGAGGGAACTATGGCAAAGAAACAGAATGCTGATAGCTATGATGCGTCGCAGATACAGGTGCTCGAAGGTTTAGAGCCTGTACGTAAGCGACCTGGAATGTACATAGGAAGTACAGGGTACGATGGTGTCCATCATCTAATAAAGGAAATTGCGGACAACTCCATTGACGAGGCGATTGCTGGCCATGCGTCACGAGTTGATGTGCGTATTCTTGAGGACGGGGGCATTAAGATCACTGATGATGGTCGAGGTATCCCTGTTGATAAGCATGCTAAGACCGGACTTAGTACGCTTGAGACGGTGCTGACAGTATTGCACGCAGGTGGTAAGTTTGGCGGTGGCGGATATAAGGTGTCATCGGGCTTGCACGGAGTAGGTTCAAGTGTTGTTAACGCGCTATCGACGAGCTTAATTGCAGAAGTGGTAAAAAACGGTGAGCTTTATCGGATTGAGTTTGCTCAAGGTGCAACAGTTCAGCCGCTCAAGAAGATGGGGAAGACAGATCGTCACACTGGTACGACAGTCACTTTTTACCCTGACCCAACAATTTTTAAAGAGACAGTTGAATTTGATTACAAGTGGGTTGTTAATTACTTGCGTCATCAAGCATACCTAACAAAAGGTGTATACACCTCTGTCTACGATGAGCGCACCAAAGAGCGAGAGGCGTTTTACTTCGAAGGGGGCATCCAAAGCTATGTGAAGCATCTTAATATTGGCAAAGAAGTGCTGAGCGATGAGATATTTTATGTTGAGCGCCAGGTCGAAGACTCAATGGTCGAAGTGGCAGTGCAGTACAACGACTCGTTTATCGAAATCGTGAAGCCGTTTGCAAATAACGTTTTAACGCCAGATGGCGGTACTCACCTTATAGGTTTTCGAGCTGCTATGACGCGTGTCATCAATGATTATGCGCGCAAGAACAGCTTGCTCAAAGAGAAAGAAGATAACCTAAGCGGTGATGACATCCGCGAGGGTCTGACTGCAATTATTCTCGTAAAACTACCAGACCCACAGTTTGAGGGGCAAACCAAGAATAAGCTCGGTAATCCAGAAGTTCGTCGCTATGTCGAGCAGGTTATGAACGAATACTTTGCGTATTATCTGGAAGAAAATCCTGATATTGCGAAAAAAATCGTCGGTAAGGCACTGCTTGCTGCTCGTGCTCGCAAAGCCGCCCGAGCCGCGCGTGATAATGTGTTGCGCAAGGGTGCTCTTGACGGCATGGGGCTACCAGGTAAGCTCTGGGACTGCTCTAGTAAGAGTCCTGAAGAGTCAGAGATTTATATCGTTGAGGGTAATTCGGCTGCTGGTTCAGCCAAAGAAGGTCGCGATAGCAGAACACAAGCGATTCTACCGTTGCGCGGTAAGGTGTTGAATACCGAGCGTGCTCGATTGGATAAGATGTTTGCCAATAAAGAAATCGTGGCAATGATCCAAGCGTTTGGCGTTGGTATCGGCGATGCGTTTGATATTAATGGTTTGCGTTATCACAAGATTGTTATCATGACTGATGCCGATGTTGACGGTAGTCACATTGCGACACTACTGCTCACGTTTTTCTTCCGCTACATGAAAGACGTTGTCGAGGGTGGCTATATTTACTTAGCAAAGCCACCACTCTTTAGTATAAACAGAGGTCAGAAGAAGCAATATGTTTACGATGAAGGCGCGCTTGACGATGCGCTCAATGCGATTATTGCCGACAAAAAGACGCGTGGCGTTGCTATCGATGCAAGCGATGATCGCACCAAGCAGGCTGGCGTGACAGTGTCGCGATTTAAGGGTCTGGGTGAGATGGACGCTGAGCAACTTTGGGAGACGACGATGAACCCAGAAAATCGCGTACTTACAAAAGTAGGGGTGGAGGACGCCGAACGCGCAGACGCGATCTTCACGAAATTAATGGGTGAGGATGTTAGTTTACGTAAAAATTTCATCCAAACTGAAGCGAAGAATGCCAAACTTGAGGAACTGGATATTTAGGGGTTTATGATGGACGAAGACAAGATAGTACCAATGAATGATGACATGAAAGACGAGCAACCGGCCGAACAAGAGGTGGTTGCGGAAACAGAAACTCCAGGTATCGAGAATCGTACTCTCGAAAATGTGATGGAGGAGAATTTCTTTCGCTACTCTATGAGTGTGATTATTGATCGTGCCCTTCCAGATGTTCGTGATGGACTCAAGCCGGTACATCGTCGCATCCTGTATTCAATGAATCAAAACGGCAACCGTTCGACCGCTAAATTTGTTAAAAGTGCACGTATAGTTGGTGATGTAATGGGTAAATATCACCCTCATGGTGATTCGGCTATCTATAACTCCATGGTTCGTTTGGCACAGCCATGGTCTCTGCGTTATCCGCTTATCCAAGGACAGGGTAATTTTGGCTCTATGGATGGAGACGAGGCAGCGGCGATGCGCTATACAGAGGCAAGGATGGCAAAGCCTGCCGATGATATGTTGGCTGATATCGAGAAGGATACGATTGATTTTCGTGATAACTTTGACGGATCAGAGCAGGAGCCAGTGGTGCTGCCAGCTAAGCTACCGAATCTTCTTCTGAACGGTCAGATTGGTATTGCTGTAGGTATGGCGACAAATATCCCACCGCATAATCTTGGTGAGCTGGTTGATGCTTCGATTGAGCTGATTGATAATAAAGAGGCAACGATTGATGATCTTTTGAAGCATGTTAAAGGACCTGATTTTCCAACTGGGGCGACTGTTTATGGTGGCGCTTCGATGAAACAGGCCTATCAAACAGGTCGCGGTAGCGTGACAGTTCGAGCCGTTGCAGAGATAGAAGAGACAAAACGAGGTCGTCATCAGATTGTTGTGACTGAGATACCGTATGGCGTCAACAAAGCTTCGCTTGTTGAGAAAATTGCTGAGCTTTACAAAGATAAAAAGATCAGCATCAGTGACTTACGTGACGAAAGTGCTCGCGGAGTTGTCCGTATCGTTGTTGAAGTCAAAAAAGATGGTTACCCAAAGAAGCTTCTCAATCAGCTATATAAGATGACGCCATTGCAAACAAGTTTTAACTTCAACATGTTGGCACTCATAGACGGCATTCAGCCGCGAGTACTTGGCTTGCAGGACATGCTAAGCGAATTCGTGAAGCATCGCCAGAAGGTGGTCAGACGCCGCACAGAGTTTGAGCTGCGCAAAGCAAAAGAGCGAGCACATATTCTTGAGGGCTATAAGATTGCACTTGATCATATTGACGAAGTAATTAAGACTATTCGTGCTAGTAAAAATCAAGATGAAGCCGAAAAGGCATTGGTGGCAAAATTCAAGCTAAGTGAAATTCAGGCAAAAGCGATTCTGGCTATGCAGCTGCGACGTCTTACGGGCCTTGAGCGCGAAGCAATTGAGAATGAATTGAATGAACTGCTTACGCTCATTAAAAAACTGGAAGCGATTTTGGCTGACGAAAACGAGATTTTGAAGGTTATTAAAACCGAATTACTTGAAATTAAAGAGAAGTTTGGCGACGAGCGTCGTAGTCAAATTATTAATCATGAACTCGGTAAATTTAGCGATGAAGAATTGATTCCAGAAGAAGAATCGGTAATCTTGCTCACAAATGAGAATTATATAAAGCGTACGCTGTTGAGCGAGTATCGCCGACAGCATCGAGGTGGTAAGGGTAAGCGTGGTATGGCGACAAAGGAAGAGGATATTATTGATCACCTCGTTCCTGCGAGTACACATGATTTCTTACTGTTCTTTACTAATAAGGGTCGTATCTTCCGCCTCAAGGCATATGAGGTTCCGGCAGCAAGCCTAGCGGCCAAGGGTGTCGCGGCAGTAAACTTGCTTCAGTTGCAGCCCGAGGAGAAGATTACTTCTATTATTCGCCACGGAAAAGATGCTAATGAGGAGGGCTATCTCTTCATGGCGACAATCAAAGGCACAATCAAAAAGACGCCACTTAAGGACTATGCCAATATTCGCACAAACGGCTTGATAGCGATTAAGCTTGATGAAGGCGATGAGCTGAAGTGGATCGAGAAAACGACTGGTGAGCATGATGTTATTATTTCAACATCTGCCGGACAGGCGATTCGCTTTAATGAAAAGGACGCGCGCCCAATGGGACGTGTTGCGAGAGGTGTTCGAGGTGTGCGTTTGCGACCAAATGATCAGGTCGTTGGTATGGATATTGTCTCGGACAACGAGCGCACTCTACTGGTAATTAGCGAGAATGGCTATGGTAAGGCAACTAAGGTGGCAAACTTCCCAAGCCATAAGCGTGGCGGTGTAGGTATTAAGGCGGCAGTTGTTACGGCGAAGACTGGTCCGATTATATCGGTGAAAACTATCGAGCAAGATACAGGTGAGATACTTATTATCTCTAATAAGGGGCAGACAATCCGTGTTGGCATAAAAGACATACCTACACTTGGGCGTACAACTCAAGGTGTGCGGATTATGAAGCTAGCCGAAGGTGATGCTGTAGCATCAATTGGCCTCATGGCTGATCAGCCAGAAGAAGAGGCAGAGGAAGAGTAGCGCCATGAGTTTGCTCTCGCCATATATTATCGCTATTTTGGGTGCATGGATTATGGCGCAGGGAGCTAAGTACTTTATTAGCGTAGTGCGCACCCGTTCGTTTAGTAATGTGCGTCAGCTATATCTTTCTGGTGATATGCCGAGTGCGCATAGTGCAACTACTGTTGCGCTCGCGACAGTGATTGGTATGCGTATCGGTTTTGACAGTGCAACATTTGCGATAGCAACTTTGTTTGCGGGTATTGTTATGTATGATGCCCTAATGGTCCGGCGGTCGACAGGTGAGCAGGGTGCCGCAATTCGACTACTGATAAAGGAGCGAAAAAGTGCAGTGCGCCTCCCTCGTGCAGCCAAGGGGCATGAGCCGCTGGAGGTAGTTGTCGGTGCGCTTGTAGGTGTTTTTGTGGGTGCTGTAGTATATTTCGTCACACTTTAGACAAAAAACCCCTTGACGTGTTCACTTTTTGGCGCTATGATGGGTAACAGTCTGGTCGCCAGCACTTGAGAGATGTGCAAAAAGGCGATATCCAACATCTGCGAGAGATTTTGCGAGTTGAACAGATGATTATGTACATTGACAATTTAGTTGTGCAATATCATCGTCAGTTTATTTGAGTCTGATACACTATAAGTATCATTTTATGGAGAGTTTGATCCTGGCTCAGGATGAATGCTGGCGGCGTGCCTAATACATGCAAGTCGAGCGGTAACAGGTCTAGTTTACTAGATGCTGACGAGCGGCGGACGGCTGAGTAACGCGTGGGAACGTGCCCCAAAGTGAGGAATAACTGCCCGAAAGGGTAGCTAATGCCGCATATGGTCTTCGGATTAAAGGATTTATCCGCTTTGGGAGCGGCCCGCGTCGGATTAGATAGTTGGTGAGGTAATGGCTCACCAAGTCGACGATCCGTAGCTGGTCTGAGAGGATGATCAGCCAGACTGGGACTGAGACACGGCCCAGACTCCTACGGGAGGCAGCAGTAAGG
>CAZLAF010000002.1:0-164162 GCA_964557445.1 uncultured Candidatus Saccharibacteria bacterium | reverse complement strand
TTATTCGTCAGCGTCTGGCTCGTATCAGTACCCACGAGTGTGGTGCTGGCGTTAGGGACAGTGAGGGTTCTTGTTTGGCCGGTAGTGATGGCGTCGAGGTTGAATTGGAGCTGTTTAGTATTATCGGTATTGTCTTGGATAGTGAAGGTATTGTCGGCAAAAGTTGTTGGGGCGGCAGCAGGAGCTTGCCAAACAGGGAGGCCGCTCGATACGGTGAGAATGTGGTTGGAAGAGCCAATCGGCAGACGTGTAAAGTAGCCTGTACTATTGCGGTAGTAGAGGTCGCCGGTGGCACCACTGGCGTCGTCGTAGGCAGCAATCTTTTTGCGCGTCACTCCAGAGGTTTGCGTGATATAGAGATGGTCGCCTGCAAACTCAATAGAGCCAATTGCTGGAACGGTACGCAGCGTACCGGAAGTGAGTGTGAGCGGTGCCGCACTGGCGGTACCAGGGCGGATGGTAACGAACTGGTGGCCACCGTTGTTGGTGGGATCATCAGTGTCGTTGTTGTAGTGTTCTTTCATGAGGTACTGGCGGAGGATATCTCCCCAGACACCGTCATCACTATCGACGATAGGTAAGCGATTAGGAGGCATTAGTGTGTACCTCCTGGAATGCTTGCTGGCCTTGCCTCACGCACGCGTGAGCCAACGACAGCAAGACCGACTGGGGTCGGCCGGTATGGTTGATGCATGCACAGAAAAGCTGTGAAGGACGTTTTCGTAACAGGTAGTGACTCTGCTGCATTGACCTCTTTTTCTATTCAGTATGCATAGCAAGGCTCTCGATAAAGAGCCTATGGTTTAGTATATCGTACCACTACTGATCCGCCTAGTTAATACCACTTCATTTTTTTACCGATTTGTATATGGTTAATCTTCGTTAAACATTGCAAAAAATGCTTTAGGATTTCCTTTCGGCTCAAGCGGCACACCTATACCCTGCCATGCGGCTGTGACACTTATACTAAAATTCACCGTTGATGCACCTGGTGCATCTCCCACCCAGAGCGCATTGTTAACAAATACAGCCGTCACCCTATCCCACCTATGCGTCTGATTATAGGCAGAAAAAGCGCCTTGTGACACAAAAGCATTTGCAACCAAGTGACCGTTTGCCGATGGCACCGATACTGACGCTGTACCACCAGTAGCACTATTTGCCGTGACTGGAGTACCAAACTTGCTAACACCCTTATATGTCACTGTATTTGCAGCACAATAGGTCGCCAAACCAGAAATACCACCGAACGTCACACTAAGGTTCGTTCCAACTGGAGGCGTCAGCAGCCCAAACACATACTGTGCAGTCGTACCAACACCAGTAACAGATGCTAGCAACGTTGCCGCTACGCCACCAATTGTTACCGTAGGACTCACTGTTCCCTGTGTCTGCAACCACACTAATGCCGTATCTCCGGCAGCAACTGTAACTGTATGATTAGGAACGCCGCTTCCTGCGCCCGTTCCAACTGCATTAAAGGTTGGCGCTGCCATATAGTTCTACTTCTTTGCTGCTAAGAGTAGCCCTACGAACAACGAATGTGGACGATCAGGACGAGATCGTAGCTCTGGATGCGCTTGAGTGGCAATAAAGTATGGGTTCTTTGGCGCTTCAACAAACTCTACAAGCCTACCATCAGGTGATGTGCCGCTGATAGCCAGTCCACCCTTCTCGATCGCATCGGCAAATGCCTGATTCACCTCATAACGATGTCGATGTCGCTCAACCACCTGGGTTGTCTTGTACGTTTTTTCAGCAAGACTTCCCTTTTTCAAAACTGCATCATAGTTACCAAGTCGTAGCGTACCACCTGTTGACTCTTTGCCTACTTGGTCTTCCATGATATACACTACGTCGCTCTTGGTGTCGGGTGCAAATTCGGTACTATGTGCATCAGCCAGCCCTCCGCGTCGCGCCGCCGCTACTACCGCCGCCTGTAATCCAAGGCAAATACCAAGATATGGCTTGCCCGTCTCGAGCGCATAATCGGCAGCTGCAATCTTACCCGCCACACCACGCTCACCAAAACCACCCGGTACCACAAGTGCGTCAACTGCATCAAAATCTTCTCGCTCTGCCGTCTCGGCATTAATCCACTGAATATCCACACCGACGCTCTCTTGCCAGCCAGCTGCCTTGAGTGCTTCGAGCACCGATATGTACGTATCTTCATTATCCATGTATTTCGCCACCAGACCGACACGTATCGTCTGATCATGTTCGGCGGTTTGCGCACGAATAATTTGTTCCCACTTGCCAAGATCTGGTCGTTTATCGTTACCGGTAAAGCGCGCCAATACATCGTTTATGCCACTGGCAGCAATAAATAGCGGTACTTGAAATACTGTCGCCGCGTTGGCTAGCAATATCACCGCATCTTCGCGCACACCACTAAACAACGCTATTTTGCGAGCAATACTGTCTGGTGCTGGCGTCTCAGTCCGCACCACCACGCAATCAGGCACAATCCCGAAACCGCGCAGATCGTTGAGTGCATTTTGCGCCGGCTTAGTCTTAAACTCTTTGCTTGTACCAATATATGGCACATACACCACATGTACATATAAACAATTCTCACGCCCTACTCGACTAGCAAATTCTCGAATCGCTTCGACAAAACTCAGCCCTTCGTAGTCACCAACTGTGCCGCCAATCTCAACAATATGAACATCGCTACCGTCAGCTGCCAGTTCGATAGCATCCTGAATAGCTCCAGTCAGATGCGGCACTAGCTGTACCGTCTTACCGCCCAACTTGCCGGCACGCTCATCGGCAATCAAATTTTGCAGCAACTTACCGCTCAAGGTCGCATTTTTTTGCGTCAGTTCTAGATCCAAAAAACGCTCATAATGGCCAAGGTCCAGATCAGTCTCGGCACCATCAACCGTCACAAAACACTCGCCGTGCTCTGCGGGATTCAAAAGACCCGCATCCACATTAAGATACGGGTCGCATTTTTGAATAGACACCTTCACACCTTTGGCTTGCAGCACTGCGCCGATACTCGCCGCCGTAATACCCTTACCTACCCCCGACAGGACCCCTCCTGTCACGAAAATAAATTTCTGTTTGTTAGCCACAGGCATAGTCTCCCCCATGGGGTTTCATTGTAACAACAAAACGACCCTCCGCCTAGGCAAAAGGTCGTGTGTTGTCTATTTCACCGTACTATTAGAAACCCTTGGCTTTCATGATTGCTTCAAAAGCATGTTGCGACAGCATACCAGGATTAGAAATACCAGGCGTGCCGTCCGGCATCCAATACGCATCACCGCTTTGAACGAGTTCTGGGCCGACCTTGCTTAATACGTCGTTCCACTGCGATTCAGGAATACCCATATCCTGGAAGACGTTAAAGAAACCATCGCCAGGGCTGACATAGACGTCACTCGGTCCGATATATGTTTCCAAAACTGGCGAGGATACCTCAGTCGTCGCTGCACTAGGCGCCTCGCTCGCTGACGAGCCATCAAAAGCACTTGCTGTTTCGCTACCACTATTGATGCCATATGCAATCGTACCAGCTGCAGTACCCGCGACAATACCAGCCATCACTGTCGCCACATTACCAAGTCGCCAATTACGCGTATCTTTATCGAGCTTCTTTCGCTCCAAGCCTGCTGCTGCTGCAATGCGCACATCATTATTCTTTGCAAGAAATTCACCGCTCGCTTGCGAGAGGTTGTCTGACGCCTGAATTCGTGCCAATACTTCTTCTTTGCTCAATAAGCCGCCCGTTCGTTTGACACGCTTGTCGCGAACAATTTTTTGACCTTGTGCATACACGCGTAGGCCTGCTGCCGAACCAGTAAATACTGCCGCACCGATACCACCCGTTGCGACCGTTGCAGCAACTGCACCAGCCACCACACCAGCCTGAACCAAAATTCGTGCCACTGTTTTGCTTTTTGATTTGTCTGGCGTGCCATCAGCATTGCGCCCAGTCAAAAAGTTAATCGCTTTGCCGACGAGCTTGTCGTTTTTCATATAATTTTGGCGCACTTCTTCGTCAAAACCTTTGCAAAGATCGACGGTCCGTGTCGCGATATAAAGATTTATCTCATCTTGTGATGTAAACGTCATGTTGCGTATCTCTTCAGCGATCAATTCCTGATTTGCACTCATACGCTCGACATTTAATGCTTCGTAGGTAGCTTTCTTTTTACCGTAATTAGCAGGATCTAACAACGCCAAGCGTTTTTGGCGAATAGCGGTTTGCTCAGCAAGACGCTGCGAGGCATTGGCTTGTCGCCCACGAAGACTCTGCAATTTCTCGCTCGATTCATGCTCGGCGAGCTGCTCAGAGTTCATATATGCTTCAGCTGGATATTTCTCGGCGAGCATGTCATATACGCGTACGTAGCGTAGTTGCATAGATATTGCCTGTTGCATATCGGGGTCGTTTGGATCGCCGCCAGCTTCGATATGCTTGGCATAAAGCTCCACCGGGGTGTAATCATCGTCATCATCGTTTTGACCCTGCCTCTCCATATCAGCAATCACGATCTTGAGCGTATTTATATTACGTTTGTTCTCGAGAATCGCTTCAGGATCAGTGAGGAGCGTATGCTTTGACTCGAGCTCGGTAAGTATATCGGTCATCTTACCAAAAGCATCTTCCATTGCTTCTGGACGCACCTTCGTCTGAGCATGGTTCAACTGCGTTTCTGCTCGCATGTAATCAAATATTTGCTTCTCGTGAGGCAAAAGTGCATCATCGTCGCCTTGAAAACGACTCAAGATTTTCCCATAAATACTGCCTTCATCTTCTCCGCCATCATCGACAACCCAGCCAGCCCGATGCTCTTCGGTAAAGTTAACATGAGGATTATTAAGAAGCGCCTTCTCAAGACTTTCGAGCTCGTACCGAAAATCATCTGCACTTGTTGTTTCACTGCTACGCTCATGCTCAAGTCCAAAACCAAAAGCTTTCAAAAACAACTCGCGTTGTCGAGCAATACGCTGATCGGCTTCGGTCTTGCCGCGATCAGCTTCTGGGGTAGTTGGTGCTGTTAATGTTTCTGACATGGTGGTGGATAGTTATTCCTTACCATGTATATTAGCAAATAATTGACGTTTTGTCAAGAGCTTATGCTAATCGCAAAGCATCCTGCAGCACCTGCTTTGCGTCACTACCGGACACATAGCTACCAAGTGGCTTATCTCCATTTGCCCATGCCTGTTGCAAGGGTGCCAATATTTCCCAGGCGCGCACTACTTCGTTACTGCGCGCAAATAGGCTTTTGCGGCTATTGATTGCGTCGACCAATACTTGCTCGTACGCATCTGGCAAACGTTCGTCTGTTGGATACATAAAGCCGAGTTTTTGGTGTTCGACCTCACGTTCGTAACCAGGTTTTTTGGTCACCAAATCAATCGCTATTCCCTCATTTGGTTGAATTTTAAAAATCAAATAGTTACTCTGAGTGGCGTTGGTTTTTTTGAAATGCACCCGAACTTCTGTCTTCTTGCGACTCAGTGCCTTACCGGTTGTCAGCGCCAATGGTACACCCTGCCAATTTGGATCATTTGAATGCAGCTCGAGCGATACAAATGTTTCGGTCTGACTATCAGGATTTCCCACCTCGTCTCGATACGTGTCATATTGTGCACGAACCGCCTTTGCAGGGTCTGCGATCTGCAGCGAATCGAGCGCTGCCTGTCGTCTTGTTGGCAATGTATCCCAATTGAGCTCATCGTCACGTAATGGCGCGAGCGTCAGTGCCAAAAGCTGCAGCAAATGCCCCTGCACCAAGTCACGCAACGCACCTGTTTGCTCATAAAATGCAGCCCTACCCTCGATACCAATCGCTTCCAGTGCCACTACTTCGATACGCTCGATATATTGACGGTTCCACAAATAGGCAAATATAGCGTTGCGCGCCCGAAATGTCACGATATTCTGTGCCATTTCTTTAGCGAGATAATGATCGATACGATACAGTTGCGATTCGCTAAAATATTTAGCTGTATGCTCGATCATCGACTGCGCCGAAGCAACATCGCGACCAAACGGCTTTTCAAGCAAGAGCTTATTGATCGGCGCATTGAGTCCTGCCTGACCAAGATACTCTATAATCTCTCCTGCTGAATCCGGTGGCACCGACAAATAAAATAAAACTTGCTCGTCTTCTTTGGGATCGATATGATGACGCAAGCGCACGTAATCATTAGGGTCATCGAGATTCATCCGAAATAATGACGTCGTGCCATTGAGTTGCGCGTGGTGTCCACCGAGCACCTCAAATTCGCCAACTGCTCGTCGCGATACGCCGATAATCGTCAGCTCGTCCATCCCATCAGCCTCAATGATATTAGCCAGCGCTGGCAGCAGCTTGCGTCGTGCAAGATCTCCCGTGATGCCGAATATAACAAGTGTTGTTTTCATACCCACCTAGTATAGCAATGATTATTTTTTATTATTAATCGTACTTTCATGAAACCTGCAGTAGTACCAAGCTGAGCGTCATCACACCCATGCCACCAACTGTCCCATAAATTGTTTGGTGCTTTGTTGTCGCGTACCGCATCGCAGCTGGCAGCAACTCGTGAAGACTAATAAACACCATCATACCCGCGACAGCCGCAAACAACAGACCGATAAGGCCCTCGGGCAGCATCGTCGCAAGCAGCAAATATCCAACCAGGGCCCCGACCGGCTCGGCCAAGCCAGATAATGCTGCATAGCCAAAAGCTTTACGGCGATTTTTTGTTGCTGCATAAATCGGTGCTGCCACTGCAATACCTTCGGGAATATTATGAATCGCAATAGCCACAGCCAACACGATACCCAGCTGCGGATCTTGCATGGCACCGACAAATGTCACCAAACCTTCTGGAAAATTATGAAGTCCAATCGCAATAGCCATCAACAACCCACTACGTCGCAAACGCTTCACGTCGCTCGCAGAAAGACCATCATTTTTTTGATCCTCCATACCACCGCGTTCAGCTGGGTTGATCGCATCAGGTAGGAGTCTGTCGATAATCGCAACTATTGCGATACCGGCAAAAAACACGCCAAGTGTAATCGCAAACGCCCGGGAGCCAAACTGTTCAGCAATCGAACTCTGGGCTGCAGGAAGCATCTCGAGAAACGATACCAGCAACATCGCGCCAGCTGCAAATCCAAGAGCCAGCGCCAATGTACGGCGCTGAATCAAACTTTTATGCAAACCTAACAGGCCACCTATCAATGTCGCTAATCCTGCTAGTAGTGTGAGAGTAAACGCAAAGAGCATAACGTCTATCTATTCGCCGCTTGCAGGCAGTGTACCGGATTGACAAACGGTACTATTTTGTCTGTTTTCATGCCAATGCCTTTATTTGCATCAGTGGCATAAAAGATCGCTTCGGCGCGATATCATCGACCTCAATATGTCGCGATGAGCGTTCATGCTGGGCCGCATAGTGTCGCATTCCACAAGCATCTTTACCGCAATAAAATAATTGTTCGACAGAAGGATTCTCTTGCTGTTCAATAATTGTGCCGTACACGATTGCATAGTCTGCGCTCACCGGCATGATACCGCCTACCCTGCAGGCAATATTACGATAAGCATCAGCAATCATAGGTGTGCGAATATGAGGATTCTCAAAAGCCGTTGTCATAAGACCTGTATCGCGGAGTTTATCAGTACCTATCGCTGCGCCTTTAGCTGAGCCAAAGTATGTCAGCTCATCAGCCTGCTCGCTACTCGCAAGCGCCAATACAAATTCTCGACTACTACGTATGAGCTGCATCGTATGACTCGCCTGACTTACCGATACCATCCACGACTTTTTGTCGCAGCGATTCATCCAGGTGACCGCCATACCGCTCGCCTGTCCAGATACAACATCAGTCGAGAGCAAAAACGCACAGGGATCCATTCGCTTCATACGCGCAGCCTTTCGTAAGACGTCAGTTAGTTCTATTTTTTCTTGGTTGCGTTGACTTCGTAGCTGGTGTTTGTGGCTTCAAAGAAGTTTACCAGCTCAAGCGTATCGTTGGCAGTTGCCATCCACTTGGCAGGGTTGCTCACGTTGTAATGTGGCTCAAAACCAAGCTCTTCGAGGCGACGATCGGCCAAATACTTCACATACTGATTAATATAGTCAGCATTAAGACCAAGAATACCGTTTGGCAGTAAGTCCTTGTTGTACTCTTCTTCCATCTCTACACCATCAAGAATCATCTGCTTGATTTCTGTAGCGAACTCTTCGGTCTGAAGATCTTCGTTTTCTTCGAGTACTGTCAGGATGAGGTTGATACCAAACTTGAGGTGAAGCGATTCGTCACGAACCACCCAGTTAATAAGATATGCAAAGTTGCGGAGCAAATTGCGCTGACGGAACGAAAGCGCCACCATGAACCCACTATAAAACCAGATACCTTCAAGAATAATATTGTAAGCAATCAAATTGCGGATGAAGTCTTTTTTACCTTCAGTCGTCGTGATATCAAGTGTATCTTCGGTCATACGCTTGATAAACTTAGTCTCGAAAGCTTCCTTGCGAGCCATACTCTCTACTTCAACGTGAGCAGCATACGAGGCATCGCGATCAATCGGAAATGTCTCTAGTACATACTCAAACGCCATGCAGTGATTGGCCTCTTCCCACATTTGTTTCGCCAAGTAGAGATGCGCTTCGGCTGCATTGACGTATGGATACACGCCAAACGCAAGAGCCTTGTTCACTAGTAGCTCGTTTGGGTTAAAGTAGCTCATCAAAAACGTCACAGCATGCCGCTCTTCGTCGCTCATCTTTTTCCAGTCAGCCAAATCTTGACCTAGCTGTACTTCGTTTGGAAACCACGTATTGGCAACAGCCTGATCATAAAGATCCATTGCCCATTGATATTTTACCGGTTTGAGTAGCAACCCGTCTTGGATGCCTGTGCCCAAAATTCCCGTCATAACTCTCCCTTGCCTTTCGTATTACTTACGCGTTCATCAAGTCACTCTCTGTATTGCTACAGAGCTGATGACTATATTATAAAGAAACTGGATTATCTACTGACAACCAACACACATCGTCGCGTCCGCTGGGTCAATCGGTGCTGCGATCTGACCACTCGCTTTCGCCTCATCCTCAGCTTGCGACTGCGCCGCCAACAATGCTGCGTCGATAGCTGCTAGTTTTTCTTCAAGTGACATATCTTCGTTGATGATAGTTGATGCGTTCATTGTATTTCCCCTTATACCCTTTTATATATTTTTTAGCTTATTTTTATCTGTGTACTACTTTTTTAGTGACCATTCATAGGCTATGACCCCGTCCCTACGGTTTGCTTTTTGGCAAACCCAAAACCTGTCTTTCGCGGACCACTACCAGCTAATGCCTCAGCTTTGTTTACCTTGACGGTGCTCTGTTCGTTGGTGTGTCGTGGTTTAACATGGAGGTAATAGGTTGTCTTAAGACCTTTCTCCCAAGCAGTTGCATAAATCTTTTCGTACTCATCGACATCACGTGTCTCGAGGTACATATTGCGGCTAATTGCTTGGTCTACCCATTTTTGCGCACGAGCTGCAACTTCAATAAATGCATATGGACTCAACTGGAAGCTCGTCTTGTAGACTGCTTTTACATCGTCCGGAATAGCGTCAATCTGCTGAATATCACCCTGGAAGCGCAAGACGTCATCTTTGACCTGTTCCCAAAGGCCAAGCTCTTTGAGATTGCGCACAAGATTTGGGTTTACTTCGAGAAACTTACCGTTAAGTGTTGCACGACTAAAGATCTGTGCAAATTGCGGATCGATACCTGGAGTCGTACCAGACACGTGTGCATTGTTGGCTGTCGGTGCGATTGCCATCAAGGTTGCATTACGCACACCCTTCTTTACCTTAAGGCGTAGTTTTTCCCAGTCGAGACGCGTTTTGCGATTAACTGTAACTGGCACACCACGATCGAGCTCGAGCTGATCAAGTGTGTCGATTGGCAAAATACCCTTGCTCCAGCCACTGCCCTTAAATGTTGGGTAACTACCACGTTCTTTGGCTAGATCTGCACTCGCGTCGATTGCATGATAGCTGATAAACTCTACGAGCTGATCAATCAATTCGTATGCTTCTTCTGATTCGTAGCTATGGCCAAGCTTTTCGAGCACATCCGAAAAGCCCATCAAGCCCAAACCGACAGCACGATTTTGTTGATTGCTATTCATGGCTTGTGGAATCGGGGTGTTTGTCAGATCAACAAGGTTGTCGAGCTGTCGCACTGATACACGAACAGCTTTCTCTAGTCGATCCCAATCCCACGTCTTATCCTCTTTGAGATGTACCGACAGGTTGATGCTTGATAAGTTACACACAGCAGTGTTGTCCTTGTCTTGCGGTAACGTAATTTCAGTACAGAGATTACTGTGGTGAATCGTACCGGTATTGTTGTTAAGCGCACGCACGTTCATAGTGTCTTTCCAGGTAAGCCAAGGGTGGCTAGTTGCCTGAAGAATTGTCAAAATATGGTGGTACTGCTCACGCGCTGGCACCTTTGCAAAATCGCGCATCTTGCCTGCATCTGCCAATTTGACGTATTCGTTATATCGCTTAGCAAATGCGTCACCATATAGTTCGATCAAATCAGGTGTTTCGGCTGGATCAAACAGATACCAATCCTCTTCTTTTTGGACACGACGCATAAACTCATCGCTCAACACTACTGCTGTATTGGCGATACGAGTACGGAGGTACGGATCGCCGCTGTTTTGCTTGAGATCGAGAAATTGCGGAAAGTTCATGTGCCAGTTTTCCATAAAAATCGCCGCTGCACCCTGCTTCTTACCCTTGCGACTCACTGCGAAAAGTGCGGTATCAAGCATTTTTATAAACGGAATCGGACCCGTTGACTCACTGTTAGTTGTCTTAACCGGACTACCTGCTGCACGTAGTTTAGTGATACCGATACCGATACCACCAGTACCCTTAGCAATCCACATCGTGTCGCGCACGCCGCGAGCAATCGCTTCCATATCATCTTCAATATCGAACAAGAAACAGTTGCTAAGCTGCGGGAACGAGCCGCCAGCATTGATACGAGTTGACCCAGCTGGATTAGCGTCAAGCTTGCTGATATATTCGTAAAACTCAAGAGCGGTCGCTGTTGGATCTTTTTCGAGCAAGCTAAGACCCATCGCAATACGCATAGCAGTAAACTGTGGGACTTCCATGGTTTCGCCGCTATTTTTACGAAGACTATAGCGGTTACGACTTGTAATAACACCAAGGTAGCGCATCAAACCGTCACGGCTTGGCTCCAGTGCAGCCGAAAGCTTCTTAAGATCAAACACCTTGCTATTGAGGCGCTTGTCGAGAAGACCCTCAGAAATACCGTCTTTTAGATATTGTGGGAACTTCTTGGCATGTAATTTCTTGAGGTCAGCTGGATTAGTATAGTTGCCAAGTACTTTTTTGTAGATATTCTTGAGCAATAGATTTGCTGCAATCTTGTCAAAGTCAGGATCGTCTTTGACATTTTGTAGCGCTGTATGAATCACCGCCTCATCGAGCTGTTCGGTTGTAATACCATCAAATAATGTTAGCTGTAGCTCGGCCGCTACTTGAACGACTTTACTAATCTGATCTGGAAGACCCTCACTAGCCTCTACCAGAGCAAGATTGATCTTATTGGCGTCGAATGGTTCGCGGGTGCCATCGCGTTTTACCACATGAATGCTCATATTCCCCCTTGGTTTATTATTTTATTTTTTACACTTCCCCTGTTGACTCCGAACGCGTCTCTCGTGCGTTTTTTCAACAGTGCAAGAATACGCCCTATCATATGATCTGGCGGCGGTTACCCTCCGTCTTGCAAAATGTGTGTTTTTGTTGAACTACTACATATGTAGTGTCTATATAGAACTATAGACCCTAGATATATGGTTTTCAAGCTTTTTGGCTATGTTTTTTTCACCACATAGGTATTTCGCTTGTGCTACCTCCGTATGGTGTTGTAAATAACAAACACTACGCTATATATGGTGTGTTGTAATTATTGTTGCCGACACGCATGCTGCAAGCGTTCAGCTGGTACAAAATTGTCCGTATAGGCGACTTTAGGGGGTAAATCGAGCATCTGAGTACCTCGCCACTGCTCTGACTGGTGACTATATATAAGTATCATATTCGAGCGACTCTCGTGTGGTCGCTGAATCGCATACCGCGCGTTGGCAAACTGCGCTCGGTATGGCGCATCGAGCGCCTCAAGCTGTGACCTGCAGGCATTTTCGAGACCCGCAATGGCGTTGACCGCAACAACACCGTGCGATGCAGTAATACGCGCAATCTGTTGTCCATATTCACTTGTGAGTAGCGTAAACGGCACATGAGCATCACCATACACATCCACAAGCACGATATCATACAGCTCTTGTGTTTTATTGACATAGACCCTTGCATCATCAAAAATCAACCGCACATTTGATGGGTCATGATAACGAAAATGATCTCGAGCAATTTGTGCCAGCTCGGGATCGATCTCGACAACATCAATCACCGACTCGGGATACTTGTACGCGAGATATTGTGGTAGCGTAAACGCCCCGCCTCCCAATACCAATATGCGCTGTTTATTCGTCGCCTGCTCAACCACTTGCGCTAGCCGCTCGGTATACCAAAACACCAACTCATTTGGGTACACCAATGACATACCAGATTGTGCTGCGTATGGCCCCGTAGCCAGCAAGCGCACATTATCTCGCTCGAATATTGTATAACGAGCACTTGGTGTATCAATCTGCAAAGCGCTCGTAGCTGACACCGGAATGAGTATCACAACTAGCACGACTGCGCTTATCGCACTGCGCAACTTCCATTGGTGTCGAGGCACTACCAGCCAACTGATCGCGACCATCATCGCAATAACAATCAAAAGCGTCTCACGTGAACCTATCATGCCAAACAATATAAAGCCCGCCACAAATGTACCTGTAATACCGCCGACAGAATTAAGCGCACTAAGACTTGCGATCGATCGACCAGTCGTCGCCAGCGAACGCACCTTGAGTTTTGCCAAATATGGGCTAATCATACCCAGTAACACGCTACTCGGTGTAAATAGCAACAGCGAGGCTTCGATACCCTGCAAACGCGGATCCTCAACACTTTCTGCTACCCATGTCGTCACCCCCTCGTATGTCAGCAGCATGACCGTCATTGCCATCGCACACGCCAACGCCAACCATGCAATATCAACTGCATACCCGCGCCGATCAGCTAATTTACCCCCCAGCCAATACCCAACACTGAGCGCCATAATAATAATCCCAATCACACTCGTCCAGACATATGTTGAGCTGCCGATACTTGGCGCCAGTATTCGCGCCCCCACAAGCTCAAACACCATCAATACAAAGCCACTGATAAACGCGATAACTTCGAGCTTACCTGCTCGCATCCGAAATACATTCATTGCTACTTAGTGTAGCTGATAGTTATTCAATAAAAAAAGAGTCCATCTGGACTCGCTTTTCTATGGCGGAGAGGATGGGATTCGAACCCACGGTACGGTTGCCCGCACACACGCTTTCCAAGCGTGCTCCTTCAACCACTCGGACACCTCTCCGTACCGACCCATTATAGTACAGCTCACGAGCGAGCAATAGCTATGAGACCGCTCAAACAAATCAGCTGCATTTCATGTGCATACATATTATGCGCAGACAACTCAATGACCGAATCTTCTGGATTATACGAGTTACCGTCAGTATCTAGACTAGCGCTCGCTATCGGATTCGTCTCTAACGTCACGCCATGCTGCCTATTTACCTGAGCATAAACGAGATCATCGAGCATACGACTATTAGCATACTTCAAGTCACGGGCAGTACGGCGCATTGCTTGAGTTGCAACAGTATAAACAGTGCCTCTACAATCACAAGCTTAGACGCTATGTAGCAAGTTGTATAAATAACAAGCGCTTACGGTTGCTTATCTCTTCGTCTGCTCCCTATAATAGATACAATGAAGAAAGCAGCCACCACGCCACCGGTTATTGCTCTTTCTGGCCTCACAAAGAGGTACGGGGTTGGAGATGCCACGCACACCGTGCTCAACGGGGTTGATTTGGTGATCGAAAAAGGTGAGTTTATCGCCATCATGGGGCCAAGTGGTTGCGGCAAAACAACTCTACTCAATATTTTAGGCCTGCTCGACCACGCCGACGACGGTGATTATTTTCTGGATGGCCGCTCTGTCGATACACTCAGCGGCGGCAAACGCGCCCAAATACGTAGCAGCCAGGTCGGTTTTGTATTTCAAAATTTCAACCTCGTACCAAGGCTCAATGTCATCGACAACGTTGCATTGCCACTCACCTATCGTGGTGTCGGTCACACAAAGCGACTCAAAGAAGCTAGCAAAATGCTCGCAACATTCCACCTGTCTGAACGTGAATATTATATGCCTTGGCAGCTCTCTGGCGGCCAAACGCAACGCGTCGCCATTGCACGAGCACTCGTTAACAATCCCTCGATCGTTCTCGCCGATGAACCGACCGGCAACCTCGATAGTCGTAGCTCACACGTCATCATGGAAGAGCTCGCCGATATTCACGCTCGCGGCAACACGATTATCATGGTCACACACAACCCCGACCTCACGAGCTATGCCAGCCGTGTCATTCGTATGCTCGATGGAAAAATTGATAGCGACACCAAAGTACCACGTGCTCAAAAACCAGAGACAGCACCAAAGATACGTCTCGACTCTCTCGTCAAACCTGTTAAAAAATCAGGTAAAAAGAAAGGACGTAAAAAATAATGCGCCTCCTCATCGCCAACCACTTTGCCAATGCCTATGAGTCGTTGCGCAGCAATCGCATGCGCACCACACTCACGATTCTTGGAGTAACGATTGGCATTGCAAGCATCACAGTTATACTATCACTTAGCAGTGGTGCCTCGCGGCTCGTCACTAGCCAAGTAGGGCAACTTGGCGGCTCGACTGCCATCGTTCGTCCCGGCAGCCCTATGCGCGATTTGCAACTGAGCGATATCACAGCTTCGCTTGGAGGCACGGCTACTGTCAGCAGTTTGACCGAACAAGATCTAATAACGATCAAAAACATACCAGAAGTCGAAGCCGCTGCTCCTCTCATGTTACTAAGCGGCAGCCTGACAGCGAGCGACGAGACACCAGATAAATCGTCACTTGTCGCGACAACACCAGACTTTATCAACATCACACCACTCGATATGATCGACGGACAATTCATCGATAGTGTTACTAACCAAGAAACCGCCGTCATCGGCGCACAACTATCAGTCGACTTATTTGGCACCGAACAATCAATTGGTCGTACATTCCGCACCCACGGCACCACCTTTACTGTCATCGGCATCATCAAACGACAAAATAATCCTATCAACTATAACAATATAGACCTCGACCACACTGCTATCATTAGCCTCGAAATCGGCAAAAACTTCAACCAAGGCGTTGCCTCACTCCAGCAGATCAACATCAAATCCACCAGTCCAGACAAGCTTGCTGGCGTTGTCGAGCAGACCAAAAACACCATCCAAAGCAATCATTTCGGTGAAACAAACTTTTCAATCATGACCGACGACGATCTCGTTCGCCCCTCCAATGAGCTCTTTGCCGCTATCTCGGCAACACTCAGTACTGTCGCTGCAATATCTCTTATTGTTGGCGGCATAGGCATCATGAATATCATGCTAGTAGGCGTCACCGAACGCACCCGCGAAATAGGCATCCGAAAAGCACTCGGTGCATCAAACACTCATATTACATGGCAGTTCCTGATAGAATCTCTCGTTATGAGTAGCGCCGGTGGTGTACTCGGCTATCTTGCTGGCTACTTGGCTGCGTTTGCAATCTCTCGCTCATTCCTCACCTTTGACCCAGCATTCACCTGGACAATCGCTGGCGTCGCACTCGGCGTATCGGTACTTGTTGGCACCCTTTTTGGCCTCTATCCAGCCATCCGCGCTGCCCGAAAAGACCCTATCGAAGCGTTACGCCAATATCATTAATATAGTTAGGCAACGAGTTCGTTTTTAAGCTTTTCAACCAACTTCACTGGAGTTGGATCAACACCATTGAGGATAGCCACATAAATACTCACAAAATCAGCCAACACGCATCCCCACAGCAATTGCCCAAGTGCACTATCGCCCTGCAATTCAATAGGCACCGCCTTTGGCCGCATGCCACTGAGTAGCCTGTCGCTCACATCAAAACGCGTGAGTATACGCGGATGTTCAAACGAACTTTTTAGATCAAAGACAACATATGGCTTTTCGACGGGATGCGATGACCAACCAATAAATTCGTTGTGATTAAACTCGGGTAGCTCGTTCCAAAATGCCACATTCTTAGAATTTTCATTCCAGCTTATCTTCCATTTGAACGCCAGCGGTGCGGTGAGCGCACCACCATAAAACATCGCTGTCTTGCCCACTGCCAAAAGTGCCAGTTGTTTAGCGCTGTTTTTATCAGTCGTGACATCAGCAGTCCAACTTTTCGTCGCTATCTCTAGCCAATCCGCCTGTTGAGCAATCTGCGCATAATAATCAGCTGATGTAATATCAAAATGCGAAAGTAGCTGCACAAGCGCTCGCGTCTGAGCGATTGTCGACATGCGCGGCTCGATCTTGGTACGATCTGGCAATACCACATGAGTAATCCCGCCCTCCTGCGCTCGAGCAAGCAACGTACCGCCCGATGTCAACACGGCAATCTGCGCACCGCGTTGCTGTGCCTGATCAAGCGCACTGAGAGTTTCTTCGGTATTACCCGAACAGCTACTAACAATCACCAGCGTATCGTGACCCACATAAGCTGGCAAATCATAATTTCGTACTACCTCAAACGGAACCTTAAGCTCGCTACGCAACCACGAACCAACCAATAGCGCAGCTAGCGCTGACCCACCCATGCCAGCCACAACGACCTGCCCAATAGGACGTCCGTCATGTTCTGCATGCTCGATCTTCGCATCAAACGTCGCTTGCTGATACTCACTTGCAGCTACACCAAGGGCATTCCCCGGATCACGTTGTTTGATCACGTTGGCATCGTCTAGCATTGTTCCTCCTGTTGCGATAATTCCTCTCTCTATGATACACTTTTTGTAGATTAAAGCATAAGCGAGGTGGGCATGCCTGAGTCATCAGACGAACAAGATCTAGCAAAAGCGTTGAGCGATGTCAGCGCGACACTCAACACAACGACCGGCAGTAATAGCCTTCAGTTTGAGGAATCTCAATCACTGACAGGCGCGATGCCGCCACCATTTGGCAACCATCCCATCTCCCCTGCCACTCAGTCGCCGCCGCCACTCCTTCAGCCGCTTGGCGATACACCCTCTCCAGCTCCTACTGCCGACCCTATATCGGTACCAGCTGGTCATGTCACTCAGTCCGATTCACCCCTCGATTCTATCAAGCAAAGTGCCCTACTCGAACTACGGCCATTGGTCGACAAGCTAAACGTAGGTCCCGAAGAAAAATTCGACACCTATCTGCTATTGATTCGTTCCACCGACGACGCAGCGCTTATAGCTCCTGCTCACGAAGCAGCCAAAGCAATTACCGATGAGACCCGTCGTGCCCAAGCGCTCTTGGACATCATCAAGGAAATCGACTTCCTGTCACAGCAAAAGTAACAATAAAAAATAACCCCCGCACAGGGGGTTATTTTTATATTTGTTATACACTCGCTATTTCTTGTGCGTCGTCTGCTTTTTTGGTGCAGTCGCTTCAGGTTTTTGTCCAACCTTTTCAGCGATAGCGTCTATTGTTGGGGTGGCAGATTTTTTCAAACCAGGCTGTGACTGTGCAGCATAAAGTGCTGATTCTAGATCACGACGGCTCTTGAAGTAGTACACAGCACCGACAGTGATAGCCGCGATACCCATCAGACCAGCGATAACTTCGATTGGACCAGTTGTTGGCAGCTCCTCAACTGGGGCACAGTCACCCTCAATCTGTACGTTTGCATTATCATTCATACTGCCGTTTTTTGTCTCAACTGCAGCGATATTTGTACGTACTGCACATGGCTCGCCTTCAACAATTGCACTAAAGCGCAGGAGGGCATTCGATCCAGGCTCGTAAGCTCCGATATTTAGCCCTGTACCTTCAATACCATCATCAACTACTTTGCCTGCGGGATTGTTTGCATTCATCAAGAATGACGAACCAGGTATATACTTAACACCTTCTGGCAGCTGGTCTTTCAACACCACATCACTTTGTTTTGTTGAACCAGTGTTAGTATAGCTCAACAAGTAATCAACCTTTGATCCAGACGGTACAGCGATTGAATCTTTCCACTCTTTAGTGCTATGCAACCGTACTTCCTTCTTGAAGGTAAAGTTTGGCTGGTCAGCTTTAATACGGAAAGTGACAAAACCCGCATACTCATTACATCCTGGCAGTACGCCATCGAGTGCATTGTAGCCTAGCGCCACACCATTACCCGACAAGATAGTGTCAGGCATCGTAGCGCCATTAGTCGCTCCGAAGTTATGAATTGTCGTTGAGCCTGGTACATACCTGAGCGCAATATCACCGCCAGAGTTATTCGATAGACGTATATCATCATATACACTCTTCGGTGTTGCATTCGCTGCACCTACATGTGCCGCGGCTTGTTTCGTTTGGCCATTCGGCACAACCGCAGGAACTTCAGCTCGTGCAAATGCGCCTTGCGCTACACCAACACCACTTGCATTAAGGTTTTCTGCTGCGTTGTTATGATAATACACATACACGACATACTCTTTGCCTGGTGTTAGCGACATATCATCTGCATATGTTTCGTTGCTTGCCTCACGTTCACGGATTTGCATAAAGTTACGCTCATCGCCGTGACTCGGGTTATTTGTTATCGAATTAAATGTTACGTGATCAGCAGGCACTTCAGCTGTGTAGGTTGGTCGTTCAGGACCCCAACCCAACACCATAGCTGCTGGCACAAGAATAGCTAGTACAATACTTGCGACAATAACGACTATTTGCAATGGTAGGTTGTTAACTAATTTACTTATGACTTTACGCATGACTGTTCCTTCCTTAGATATTGTCGCTACTTACTGAGCCACTATTTGATTGATTATTTGATTCACCAGTATTTACTGCGGGACCTTCCTGTCCAATTCCGCTTCCCATACCACTTCCAGGAGCCGGTATGTCGACCTCAGAAGAAGGAGCGCTCGACGACGACAGACCTGGGATATTACCGAGTATCTGCTCGACGACCGGAGGAGGCGTGAAGCTATCGGGACCGACCTGAGGCTTTACGCCTTCACCACTATCAGTCGTATCATCACGACCAGGTGCCTGATAATCAAGAGGGTTTAATGATTTTGGCGTAAGCGGTGGCTCTATCGGAGGCAATGGTGGCTCAATCGGTGGAATTGGAGGGAGTGGCGGGATAACTGGTGGAACCGGATTCTCAGGCACTACAGGCACATCTGGCGTCGTAGGAGGAGTGTATGTCTCCTGCGGTGGAGTGTATGTACGAGTTGGCTCTGAATAGGTCGGCTGAGATACTGTACGTGGCTTGAGATCGATCGCCTGGCCGCCACAATCTTTGCGCAACCACACTTCTTTGCCGTCTACCTTGATAACGATAGCTGTGCCACCATGATCAACATAGTTGTCGTAGGCGATCACTGCGTTACCGCCAGCATTGACTGCATAGTAGCTGCCATATGGCGAGGTAATTGCCTGTTCACTAATATCTGCTTTGGCGAGCTTTTCCATAACCTTTGCGTAGTTCTCGTGATAAAGCTCAGGCGATGCCTTCATCTTTTCACCAAGACTATTGATAGCATCGGCGTTGTTATCGACAAGATCAAGCTTGCTCATCACAGTGGCGAATTCTTCTGGGCTATTGATCCAGCGATCGTTTATTAGATCGCTGAGACCACCAGGCCACTTCATAGCTTCATCGTTTGGCAGAGCACGGAGAGCTGGACCAAAATCATTACCCTTTTTAGCAGAAGACAACGCAGGATCCTCGAGAGGGTTGTAGGCAAAATCACCAGCTTCAAATGTGCGTGTACCAAATACCGGCTTTTCTACATCTGGGGCATTACCCCCGACCGATAACTCTACTTGGTGGGTTGCGTTTTTAACACCACCAAACTCTTCAGCATCAATACTTCTTGTACCTGAGGCGCTTGGCATCATATCGAGAGGATTCATCTTGGTGATACCGTAGATTGCGGCTGCACCAAGTGCAACCAACGTGGCACGTCGACCAACTTTTTCCTTGTGCGCTTGCTGTTCTTCTTCGCTGAGACTCTTAAAATATTTTGCATGCGCCAAGGTTTTATCGTACATCTTGCTATATAGAGCCGTGATTGGACGACCAAGTTGATACATCACCTTGCTTCGCAGTGATGTCGCTACAGGGCCAACTTCGTCGAGTTCTTTTTGGATGTCATCTGTCTCTGGAAACCCAGTTGGTGCACCGATAGAATCTACCGCCTCATGGCTCATTTCTTCTTCTGGGTCATTTTGTGCAAGCTGCTCGGTTTCTTTTTTGAAGCGAGCTGCAAACTCTGGGTTTGCCGCTTCGCTTTCGGCCAGCATCAATTTGTTGTACTGCACTTCTATATCACCACTAACGCCAGCTTTGACGTATTTTTGTAGACCTTCGTCATCCATGTTATTAACAACCGCGCCAAAAACTTTTTCTGCCATCATACGTAGTCGGCGAGAATCAATCTCTTTAGGTTTTTCTTTTTCGCCATGTGACACAGGGATATGCGTCTCATTTGTATTGGTAGGTGCGTCGATAACTTCGATGGTTTTCATGTTGTGGTGGTTCCTAGCGCTTTTTTTGTTTTTATTGCGTTATGTAGTCATATTAGCATAAACTTTTTAATAAGTCAATAGTGTGTTGCGCCTATCAAACAAATAACTCCGCGGCACGGCGGATTTATTTGTTTGTTTATATAGCTTAACTAGCTGCCAGAAAAAGGTGGCTGCTGCGGTGGTGATTGAGGCTGTGGCTGAATCGGTGCCTGGAGCGGCGGCGCTGCAGGTTGCTCAAATGACTGCACTGGCACCTCACCCGCTGTACCGATTGGCTGCGGTGGCACTACCCCAGGTGATGGCGGGATAGCACCGACACCAGGGGTCGATACGATACCTGCTTGCGGAGCGCCCATGGCGTCAATGCCTACTGGTGCAACTGTTGACTCAGCAGCAAATCCACCAGCACCAAAACCAGAACTTGGTGGAGCTGCGGGCTGCACATCAACAGGCGCGCCCATTGGAGCCGTTGGTGCGACAGGGTTTGGCTGCGGCACAACAACAGGTGGCATCGTTGCTTGCGTCAACGCAACATCGCCAAGCGGCGCTGCCTGTGGTGGCATGTTTGTCGCGCCTGGCACGCCAACATCGGTCGCTATGTTATCGAGTCGC
Source organism: uncultured Candidatus Saccharibacteria bacterium (assembly GCA_964557445.1). Lineage (GTDB taxonomy): Bacteria > Patescibacteriota > Saccharimonadia > Saccharimonadales > Saccharimonadaceae > UBA2112. The sequence continues at coordinate 142,774 of CAZLAF010000002.1, read as the reverse complement.
GGCTCGGGTGTTTGCGAAGTATGATCGGCTGGCAGCACGACTGCTGCGGCCGGTTTCTTTTTGAACATTCCGGCTATTTTGCTCATAAACCCCTGTTTTTGTGGGGCAGATGGCGGTGTCACATTGGCATTGTTATCAGCTGGTGGCATTATTTATATCTCCTCTTGTATATAAACGTTACCGGAATCACCAGATGCTGTCAAACAAATCAATCGAGCCACTGCAAAAGATTGGTAGCGCTCACCATCTGCGCCTGGACCCCAGGATAGGTATCGGTAAAATATTTTGGTGTCGTGAGTTTTTTGTCCTGATAACTAAAATCAAATGCTTTATATGTATCGTTACGCGCCTCGACCAGATCGAGTTCGCTACCTAACGAACGCCAATAGTAGCGTTGAACTCGCTGATCGCGGGCTTGCCAATACTTGAGACGCTCGTTCATGCAAAAGTTTTCCCACAGCGCATCGGTATCGGCTCGCAAATCTAAAGGCTGTAGCGACTGTATCAAAGCGTTGCGAATACCAAGGTCATAAAAGTATACTTTTCGTTTGCGATTTGATAAATTACCCTTAACGCTTCCTGTCAGCGCTGGCAGACGATAGACGACAAACGCCATCTCCAGTAGTGTAATATAGCGCTCGATTGTCTCGGTTTTGACACCAAATGTCACCGCTAGCTCATGGTACGACACCTCTTGTCCTATCTGGAGTGCAAGTGCCTGCAAAAGACGTGGTAGCAACTGGCGCTGACGCAGCTCGACGAGCTCGAGACTGTCTTTGTAGACATAGTTATTTGCCAGTGCAATGATTTCTTCGTCGGCACGATTGTCGTCGGTCAACACAATACCCGGATAACTACCTAGTCGCAATAGTCGTGGAAACAGTGTCTGGAGCTGCAGATCGTTGTAGCCAAAATAATCTTTTATCTCGGTAAGTGACAAAGGCGTCAACATAAATTCGTAAGCCCGACCTGTCAGGGGCTCCTTTACCTTGCCCGCAAGGTCGAACGATGAACTGCCGGTTGCGATTATGTCGAGTTCGGGATGAGTGTCAATCAATAGCTTGAGAGTCAAACCAATATTTTCAACTCGCTGCGCTTCATCGATCACAATCCGCTTTGCGCGGCCGATCACCCCTTCGAGTGCCGCAAGACTGGTTGGCTTGAGTGCATCGGCCGTTACCATTTCATCACAGTTGAGATATAGTTGCTCATCTGGTGGTGCCTCAGAGAGAATCTGCCTCGCAACAGTGGTTTTGCCGACACGTCGCGGTCCATAAAGCACAATCACCCGCCCTCGCCCTAGGTGAGAGCGAATCAGTGGGGTAATTGTTCTTTCTATCATACTGGAGATAATAGCATAAGTTATTTCCAGTACGCTAGTCATAACCTGAGCTAATCTAGCCAGTAGCACTGCTCAATACAGTAAAATATTGCTAAATTACTCGCCGTTCCATGTATTTAATACACGTAGCGACCCCCACGGGATATGTGCCATGTCAAAGTAGTCCCACCCAAAACCAACACTCGTATAGGCTAAGCCGGGATTGTCCGGATCGCTATCGGTCTGGTATTCAAACAAAAATGCCATTCGTGCGCCACCATTGTCACCCAAAATTGCACCATGGGTTTGCAGAGTTTTAGCTATCACTTTTTCTCCAGCAGTGATTCCGGGAATAGCGTCAATATCGATCGATGGGTCAAGCTGCACTCGGGCACCCTCAGGAATGGGATTAGCGACTCCCGCATTGTTCCAGCCGTCGGTTTTGCTGGCTGGATACCAAAATTCTGTCGGCGCAGCTATGTCGGTACTGAAAAACAAGGTATGGTTTACGCCAGTGTTGGCCGCGACGGCGGCAGTAAGCTCTGCAGCGGTCACCACGCCCGCGTAGCGCCCTATTCCTGCTCCAGTGCCTGATGCGGGCGCACTACCGTCGCCGTCCAGTGGCAGAGTACCGCCCCACGACGCCGTCCATGCGGTGCCATTCCAGCGAGCCTGCCATAGATCAAAACTGCGTCCAGTGATAGGGTCATTTACCACCAAATGGCCATCGCTAAGCTCGTCTAAATACACCACTTCTGTGCCGAGCGGAATAGGCATTGTATAGCCTGCCATCGGATCCGACCCCCAGTCAGGCTCCATCGAAAACGGTATATCATAACGTGGTGTCGACTCATTGATTGCCGACGCTGGAACTAAGGTAACACCAAACTCGTAGAGGTTCGCCGAGTGATCGCCGGCCGCCAGCAGTGCTGACCACGCTGCAGAATTGGCATGCAAAGTTGGGTCTGCCGGAATTGGATCCCATAGCCAATCGGCTTGCGTGAAAAACGGACGTTCGGCAGGCGGCGGTGTGTCCGCTGGCGTGCCTGCAGTGATAAAATCAAAAAACTGAAAAAATGCTGGTGGTGGCGACGGCGGCAGTGGCGCCTGTGGAGCAGGAGCTGATTTGATCGCAAGAGTAATAGCTGTCCAGCTACCTTCCCAATCACTCGGAGAGGCGACAGTAATCAAGCCTGTCGATCCAGCGACTACTTGTATCGTCTGACCAACTGTTAAGTGTCCTATCGTCCAATCTGCGCCAGAATTAGTGTCGGTCGTCGCTATAAGAGCCGTCTGAGTAGCACCAGTGTAGACACCCCAAGAATCTGCATTATCCCAATTAAATCCGTACGCGCTATTCAACACAAGGGCATTATTGGCAGTCGTTACCACAGAGGGTAAGGCCTGCTGCGCCTGCGGTGTGCCAACCGGCGCCCAACCGCGAACACCAGCCGACACATCAACACCTTCGTGATTGGTCACTTCTAGTACAATCGCTAACTTTGGACGATTACCCGTAAAGCCAGTCACTGTTATGCTGCTGCCCTCGGTGCCGGTCACCTCTCGGACGAATACCGATCCGAGTGACGTCACCGTATCCTCGACTACTACATTAGAATAGTCTGTCCAACCCGTTGCAGTAAGATTGACACCGTTGGTTCGACCAATAAACATCACTAGTAGGTTACCGATCGCAGGTGAGGCTGGGAGATTGACTGCAAGCGTCGTACCGGCTACCGCTCCGACTGTACTGGTCGGTGCGCCGACAATTGCGGCAGTCATCTAGCTATACCTTTTGCTTTTAAAGCTTTTTTTGTGCTACATGCTACAAATAACACTGCGTATCTCCAATCGATTCTTATATCTCAGTTTATAGCATAAGAAAAATAGAGGCAAACAAAAACACACCCCTTAAAGTGAGGTGTGTCTTGTAAAAAGAGTCTGGCTAGAATCCCATACCGCCAGGCATGCCACCGCCCATTGGGGCAGCTGGAGCTTCTGGTTCTGGGATCTCGACCACGAGTGCACCCATTGTTGCAGCTGTCGAGGCGATAGACACGGCATTTTGAACCGCCTCTTTTGTCACCATGACTGGATCGATAACACCAGCCTTCTTGACATCGATCAAGCCAGCGCTTGGATTATTCACATCGACACCTTGGCCAGGCTTTGCAGCCTCGACTTGTGCCAATAGAGCTGCACTATTAAGCCCGGCGTTGTCGGTGATGAGTGTAAACGGTACGCGCAAAGCGTTTTTGAGGATCTGCTTACCGGCACTAATACTGTCCGAGCCAGTCGTTTTAATACCAGCTGCGAGATTGACTAGTGTCACGCCACCGCCAGCAACGATACCTTCGGCAAGCGCCGCTTTGGTCGCAGCCACCGCGTCATCAACACGGAATTTCTTTTCGTCGATTTCGGTTTCGGTCGCACCACCTACCTTGATAACTGCCACCTTACCGCGCAGTGCAGCGGCACGCTTTTCGTACTGCTCTTTATCATATTCGCTGCTGGCGTTGTCGGCCTGAGCAATAATTTGTGTGATACGAGCATTAACATCAGCTTTTTTGCCAGCACCTTCGATGATGGTCGTGTTGTCTTTGCCGATAATTACCTTACGAGCACTACCGATAACGCTCAGATCGACATTTTCAAATGTTAGACCTTGGTCTTCGGAAATCACCTGACCACCAGTCAAAGTAGCGATATCTTGCAAAATTTCTTTGCGGCGATCACCAAAAGCTGGTGCCTTCACCGCAACAGTATTGAGGACACCCTTGAGCTTGTTGAGGATAAGGATACTCAGCGCTTCGCCTTCGACCTCGTCAGCGATCAGCACGACATCTTTTTTACCAGCAGCAGCAAGCTTTTCGATCAGTGGCAAAAGCTCCTGAACGCTTGATACTTTTTTGTCTGTAATAACAATAGCTGGTTTTTCATACACAGCCTCTTGGCGCGCTGCATCGGTCACAAAGAATGGTGATGACCAACCCTTATCAAGATTGAAGCCTTCGACAACCTCGGACTCAAGTTCGAGTCCCTGGCTCGCCTCGACAGTAATCACGCCGTCCTTGCCGACTTTTTCAAACACATTAGCAATCAACTTACCAATATTGGCATCGCCAGCGCTGATAGTTGCAACCTCTGCCACACGATCTGTCTTGCCCTCGACACTCTCGGCGAGCTTATCAAGCTGTTTACCGATATCAGCCGCAGCCGCTTCGATACCCTTGCGCAACTCCATAGGATTATGACCGGCAGCAATCAAGCGATTGGCTTCTTTGAGGATATTGTAGGTCAATACGGTAACTGTCGTCGTACCGTCACCTGCGACTTTGTTGAGCTTACTCGCAGCTTGCTTGATCAGTTCGGCGCCAACCTTGTAGCCAAGTGTTGCGTCATCGTCTTCTGGTAGATCCACGCTCTCTGCAACCGTCACACCGTCGTGTGTTACCGTAGGACCGCCGTAACCCTTAGCGATTACGACATTGCGACCTTTTGGACCATACGTTACCTTTACCGCATCGTAAAGCGCCTTGGCACCGCCAAGTACGCGTTCGCGAGCGTCATCATCATAAAATACTTTTTTTGCCATTTACTACACTCCTCCTAGACAGTTGCTAGTACGTCTTCTTCTTTGACGATCAAATATTCTTTGTTATCAAGCTTGAGTTCGGTGGTCGAATATTCTTTGTATACGATACGATCACCCTTTTTGATGCCTTTAACATCAGGGCCAACGGCTTCAACTACAGCGTAAGCTGGTTTTTCTTTAGCTGTATCGGGTAGATAAATTCCACTCGCAGTTTGGGTCTTTGCCTCTTCGCGGACAGCGACCACACGGTCAGCAAGCGGTTTTATAGGTGTGCTCATATTGTGCTCCTCCGTGTTTTATATTGCATACTTAATTGTAGCCAAAAAAATTGGCACTTGCAAGTGTCGAGTGCTAATTCTTATATATACGTATTGACTTTTTATAGTGTTTATGTTAGTATGATAATCACACCACAGCCGTGGTGCGGACCTACCAGAACAGGATCAGTGCCATGTCTATAGATGACAAGGTGTTTCTGGTAATTATGGCCCCCTCGGCTATCCGCAAGGAAGTCGCACGAGCCATGAGCCAGCGAACACATGTCACCCTCCGTGTCATGGGGGATGATGGCGCTGACGAGATTTCATTTCTAGTCAGCGCAACGGGTCACACCCCGTCCGACCACACTCTTGACCTCGTTACCGGTGTCACCGATGACGGAAAGTATGTGCAAGTCAACATTCCCACAACGGATACGCCAACCCTGGCTATTCGTCCAACAACACAGTAGGAGTCAACATGGCAGCATTTACAGTTCGCACCGCTCTGCCGGTTAACGCCGGAGGTATCGACCCGCACTACACACGTGTGTCAGATCGCGCCTACTGGACAGTGGAGTACACTGACAAAAATGGCGTGCGGCAGAAGTGCAACTACCACGGGCCCAAGTCCGTCAAAGACTGGCTCGAATCGGAAGGGGTTCGATTCGACACCAACAGTGTCAAGGTCGAGTTTCACAAACCGTAACGATCCTCGTGCCTGGAAGCGTTCTACCCCCGTACTTCGTACGGGGGGCTTTCAATTTAAGAAAGTGTTGAGGTGGCTCCCTTTTCGACAGCGGGTACAAAATTACCAGCCTCGACCATCGCACTGATCTCGCCCAGACCGCGATCACTAGTCACGATGATGCCTTGACCATCGTAGAGTGCGATGATTTCGATATTTTGCAGGTCGTTGTGTGATACAAATACACCACCGACAGCTTTTCCATCGGCAACCGTATTTGCCACCACTGTTTGATCGCCACCACTGTGCGCAACCACATCACGACCCTGAAGCAACAAGCCTTCGATCACAGCATGGGTTGTCGGCCGGTGCGCACCGGCTGCCTCGACGACAGCCACAGCGCCTTCTTCGGGCAGCCAATCGGCAAAAGCTTTGCCGATATTCCAAGCTACTTCAGCACTTAGTGATTCATCGACACGGCCGCGAAAATCTTCGTTTGAGAACATAATTGCCATATAAAAAGTATTATACCGTCTCGCCTACCCTCTGAACAACCCTAGCCACTACACACGATGCCAGTTATAGTAAAAGTAATGGATATTCGATTTGCCACAAACACTGATATCGCTGAGTGGAATGCTCGTATCTTGGCTAACCCCGATGGTGGCAATATATTTCAGGGAGATGAGTTTGCAGAGCAAAAAAAACTAGGTGGATGGTCTCCCCGATGCGTCATGGCAGACGATATCGCGCTAACTGTTCACGAAAAAACAGTTTTTGGACTAGGTAAATTGTGGTACCTGCCAAAAGGCCCCGGCGTAAAAACAATCGTCCAGCTCGGTGACATACTACCTGCGCTTAAAGAATTTGCCGCCTCCCAAGGGGTATTTGCCGTAAAACTAGAGCCAGAACTGGAAAAAACCGACGACGCTATCGCCGCCCTCAAGGAATTTGAGCTCGTCAAGGCGACACCGATTCAGCCAAATTTTTCAACTATATTGATCGATCTCACGCCAGACCTAGAGACGATTATGAAAAGCTTGAACCAAAAAGGTCGCCATGCAATCCGTCGGGCTGAGCGTGACGGGGTGACGGTCGAGCGCGTCGAGACAAATGAAGAAAATAGTCGTATATTCTACGACCTACTGCAGCGCACCGCTGACAGTCAGGGTTTTTTGGGGAGCGTACGTGACTACAATTACTATTGGCGGTTCTGGCAGCGCTATGCGTCGGCAGGCCTTGGTCAGCTGTTTTTTGCATACTTTGACGGTCAGGTTGTCGCAGGAGCGTTTGCGCAGGTGTTTGGCGATAAAAGCACCTACAAAGACGGTGCAAGTGTGCGTGTCGAGGGTGCCTACGGAGTGACACATCTCGTGCAATGGCATGTTATCCAGTGGGCCAAAGAGCAAGGCTCGAAGCAGCACGACCTCTGCGGTACGCCGCCGAGCGACAAAATAAACGACGACACCCACCCGCACTATGGAATTGGTCGGTTCAAGACGAGCTTTCACAAACATGTCACCGACTACATAGGAGTGTACGACCTCGTCGTGCGACCACGTCAATACAACCTGTGGGTGCGATTTGGCGAGCGTGCGGTAAAAAGCTGGCACTGGCGTAAGTACCGAGAGAATTGGTATTAAAACAGTGACTCGTTACTTGTATTATACTTGCTTTTATGATATAATAAAAAGGTGAACATTACCAATTTGGTGCGTGGGCTCATCGGGGTGTGCGTGGCCGCCCCGGCTATGGCTGCCTGCGGGCAGAGTAACGAGGCGACGGAGCCTTATACCCCCAGTGAGAACGGCTGGTTCAACACCTGGTCATCGGGGATTCCCGTCGACCCGGCAAGCACCTTCGTTGATGGCTTAAGCCTCGAAGGGCTCTATCACGTAAATGAGGCGACAGCGCCGGACAACATCGAGGCTATCAAAGAGGTTGGCGCCTGTACCGTACTGTACGGCACAGTACCCGGAACGCGGCTAGTCTCACTGGAGGTCATCCCCGACAAAGGAGATATCGCCAGTAGCGACGACCGTCGAACAAACGGAATCGAGCCCACCGACGCCGATGCATGGCTTGCCAAGAACACTCGGCAGTGCCTCGTCAATTAACTGTTCACGCTGCCCCCGTCCTGCCGCAAGGTACGGGCGGGGGCAGCCTCAACCCAAGATTATTTTGCTTTATTGAGTAATTCCCTGACGACTTCTGCATCGTTCCAGGGTATTTTTTTGCCTTTGACGATACGGAATTTTTCATGTCCCATACCGGTAATCAGCACCATGTCTCCTTTTTTGGCGACACTCAGGGCTTTTTTGATCGCATCACGACGTTCGGCTATCTCATCTGTCTTTGCAGAGCCGCCTTTGGATTTTGTGATACCAGCAAGTACCTCTGTGCGGATTACTGCTGGATCTTCGTTATAGCTCTCCTCGTCGGTCACAAATATACGGTCGGCCAGACGCGCTGCCACCTCACCCATGATCGGGCGTTTTTCACGATCACGATCACCTGTGGCGCCAAATACCAATATGATGCGATTTTTGGCGATAGCCTTGGCTGCGGACAAAAACTTTTCGAGACCATCGGGCGTATGTGCATAATCAATCACAACATCGTAATCCTTGTCTGTATCAATACGCTCAAAACGTCCCGGCACTGCTTCGAGATTGGCCGCGCCCTCGATAATATCTTCTACCGACACCCCCAACACATAAGCAGTGGCAGCAGCAGCAGTCATGTTGGCAATATTGAAATCTCCCGGCAGCGCAGTTGCAAGCTCCAACTTGGTTTGATGATCGATCACCACCGTTGCTTCGCTTCCCTTACGATATAATTTCGTGTGTGCAATCTTGGCTTCGGCATCATCATGTGTGCCATAAGTAATCTTTTGTCCACTCGCTGAAAACTTATCAAAATATTCGTACCACTGATCGTCTCGATTCAAGATAATATACTGTGGCCTGAGACGAAACAGCTTGGCTTTGGCGGCAGCATAGTTTTCCATCGTACCGTGGTAGTCTAGATGATCTTGCGTGAGATTTGTCATGATAGCGGCATAGATCGGCACACCGTCAAGCTTGTGCTGATCGAGCGCATGGCTCGTTACTTCGAGTAGCACATAATCTACTTTGGCTCGCTTGGCATCACGAAAAAAACGCTGCATTTCGGCTGTGAGCGCCACAGTAGCGTTGAGGTCATTGATTTCACGCTTGCCGGCTATCTCGATAATAGCCGTAGTAAACATCGCTGTTTTGAATCCTGCTTCTTTGAGGATTTCGTTGAGATAATTAAGCGTTGTCGTCTTGCCGTTTGTCCCTGTCGCAGCAATGACCTTGAGGTTTTTTGCTGGATTACCGTATCGCGTACGTACCAACTGTATACGCCCCTTTCGATAGCTTTTCTCAAGCTGTCGCAGCGCACCCTCTGGCAACGTTTTTCGCACCCCTTTGACTAGTCGCTGTTTCATGTACCAAGTGTAGCATGGTACAGTGGTAGAAATGAGAGTTTTAGGAATCGAAAGCAGTTGCGACGAGACAGCGGCAGCCGTTGTAGAAGATGGCTACAAACTACTATCCAATGTAGTTCACACCCAAATCGATATTCACGCCCAATACGGAGGTGTTGTTCCAGAGGTCGCTGCGCGTAGTCATATCGAGGTAATCAACCCTGTCATCAATCAGGCACTTGCCGACGCCGGCTGCACCTGGGATGATATCGACGCTATCGCTGTCACCTACGCGCCAGGCCTCATCGGCTCACTACTCGTCGGTACACTCGCTGCACGGACACTCGCGATCGTCCACAGCAAGCCACTCTACGCGATCCATCATGTCGAGGCACATGTGTATGCTAATTTTATTGTCGAAAAGTCCAGTCCAGCGCTATCGAGCCACTCGCTCACCTCATCTGAGGAAACATCTGCAGCCCGAGGCTCAAGCGGCGCCGAGGCCCGACTTGAGACCCGGAGCGAAGCCGTTTCCGGTGATGACGGTAGCGAAAGGGCGGCCATGAAAGACAATGGCCTCAGTAACCTTGCACTACCAAGCAAGCAACCAGAATTTCCTATGCTGGCGCTCATCGTCAGCGGCGGCCACAGCCAGCTCGTCCTCTTTCGCGATCATGGTGACTACGAACTACTCGGCCAAACTCAAGACGACGCAGTGGGCGAAGCGTTCGACAAAGTTGCCAAAATCATCGGCCTCCCCTATCCTGGTGGCCCTTCGGTTGCCAAAGCTGCGCTAAATGGTGATCCATACAAGTACAAATTACCCAAAGCTAAGCTCGATAATCCATACAATTTCTCATTCTCTGGCCTCAAGACAGCCCTTTTACGTGCCGTTCAGCACGAAGTGGACAAAGACTACACTTTTCCCTCGCACGAGCTTCCAGCACTTCTGAACGACGCACAACGCAATGATTTTGCCGCAAGCTTTCAGCAAATTGCCGTCGAAACACTTGTTGATAAAGCCGAGAAAGCTTTCCACAACTTTTCCCCAGCCTCAGTCGTCATCGCTGGCGGTGTTGCCGCCAATCAAGAGCTCCGTCGCCAATTAAGCGAACGTCTTCCTATCGAGATAGAATACGCCCCGATACAGCTCTGTACCGACAATGCCGCCATGATCGCTACACTGGGCTACTACGCGGCACAAAAAATAGACCCGGTGGATCCGTATGAGCTTGAGGTCGTGCCTAGTCTGTCAATGACAAAGACCGCCTGGGCCGCTATATAGAATAAGCGAGAGTCCGAAAAAAGGAGAAAAGCCGCCCCAATCGGAGCGGCTTTTACAAAGGTGACTATCTACGCATATTGCGCGTCAGTACCTTTTCGAGCTTGCGGTTTCCCGCAAGAAGCCATTTGTTCTTGAACCCGCCAAGCGTATGATCGCTCTTGAGGTCGTACTGAAGGAACGGAAGCGCCACGAGCGCTACCGGTAGGCATGCGTATGCGGCGACCGTCGATCCGACAGTCCTGAATCTGTTCATGGTCTCACCTCTTGTGTACGTAGCGGTAGAACTAGCGCGTCCTGACAACCGACTATACACAATATGATGCCATATATCTATATGTTAGTCAATCACCGTTTTACAGCACGGACCAATTTCTTGCCGAACGGTAGTATCTTCGTCCAGATCTGGTACAGGGGTGAAAGCGGTCGGTCATACGTACCCACCAGCATATCTTCATGGTCAGCAAAACTTTGCTTAAATATGCTGATTCCATCACTGAGGAGGCCGTTCATATCGTAGCGCTCTATCCCCCATTCGCGCATCTTGCAGATAGCGTACCACTTGAGCGCATAGTTGGCACGAAGCGCCTGTCCCTGGTCGTTCATGCCGCCATAGAGCTCAAACGCCGTCTGAGCACTGATAGCCAACCACAAAAACGCCACCGGCTGCCCGTCATAAAACGCCGCGAACACTGGTGATGCTTCGCCCATTTTGTTGTAAATATCACGATAATAATCGTCGTCGTGAATTGCAAATCCAGCTCGCTCGGCAGTCAAACGGTAAACTTCAAGTACGGCATCGAGCTCTTCTCCGCCCCGTAGCTGCCGAACCTCTAAGCCCTCCTCTTTGGTAGACTTACGAATATATTGGCGAGTTTTCTTGGCCATTACAGACATTAGTTTGTCTTCTGAGCGTGCAAGATCAAGAATAAGCGTCCTCGGAATCAAGATCGTATCGCTTGTCGATCGCCACGCTGCACCCATGTTTTCGGGCATCTCATACCAGTCGGGCTCTATCTTGAGCGCAACAGCTCCTGCCTGTGAGCGTACATAGTTACCAAATGCATCGAGCATAGCTGGCACCTGCTCACCCTGCCCTACCGGGCCACGTGGTATGTAAGCAAGTGCTCGCAGTGGCCAAGGTAGTGGTTTGATTAGTATTTGTGCACCGCCAATCACCTGCCCCTCGAGATCGCGCGCTTGCAGTCGCAATACCCGCCACCCATGTGCAGCCTTGACTTCTCCCCATCCCCACAACTGAAGTGGATGGCCGTCATTATCGTGGACAAACGTATCCCATTTTTCTCTATCTTCACATACCTTAAGCGAAATCATAGAAACTATTATACATCGCTTTGGGTATGCTATACTAAGGATTGAAAACCAACACGTGGAAAAACGGTGCAGGGGTATTGAGGCATTTTAAGCAAAATGTCAGCTTATTCTTTGCTCTTTCACGTGAAAACTAAATAGAACATATGTTCTATAAATAACACTTGGGTCTAATTCTTATGAAACTTACCAAAACCTACGCTCCTGGCGACTACGAATCAACTATTTATCAGATGTGGGAAACATCAAACGCCTTTGCTCCCACAGGCAATGGCACACCATATAGCGTTATCATGCCGCCACCAAACGCCAATGGAAATCTTCACATTGGTCACGCACTGATGGCAAACCTCGAAGATATTTTGGTGCGCTACCACCGCATGCAGGGGAGGGATACTCTCTATCTACCAGGGGCTGATCATGCCGGATTTGAGACATGGGTGGTCTACGAGCGAGAGTTGCAAAAGCAGGGTAAAAGTCGAACTGACTATACCCGAACCGAACTATACGCACAGGTATGGGATTTTGTAGCTGCACAGCGTGGCAATATGGAGACACAGCTCCGGGCGCTTGGCGCTAGTGCTGATTGGAGTAAGCTCGTATTTACGCTCGATGAAAAAGTCGTCAACACCGTTTATGGGACATTTAAAAAAATGTGGGACGATAAGCTTATTTACAGAGGTGAGCGTATTGTCAACTACAGTACTGCATACCGCACTAGCTATGCCGATATTGAGGTCGATCACAAGACTGAAAAAGGCACACTATGGAAGATCGCATACCCGGTTATCGAAGAGATTGCCGAGATTATCGTGGCGACGACGCGTCCAGAGACACTACTTGGTGACACTGCCATCGCCGTACATCCAGATGACGAACGCTACAAAAAACTCATCGGTATGCACGTACAGGTACCTCTGACCGATAGGGAAATCCCAATTATCGCTGATGAACATGTTGATCCCCAGTATGGCACCGGAGCCGTCAAGGTAACTCCCGCTCATGACCCAAACGATTTTGAAATTGGCTTGCGTCATGACCTCCCGCGTATTCAAGTGATTGACTACGACGGTCGTATTATCAATGCACCTCAACAATTTGTAGGCTTAGAGGTCGCAGAAGCTCGTGAACGTGTACTGACAGCTCTCCAAATAGCCGAGCAGCGCAGGGGAGAAGAAGAGATCGAGCATTCGGTCGGCTACGACTATAAGTCAGGAATCCCTATCCAACCACTCATCAAAGAGCAGTGGTTTATCAATGTTCGACCCCTTGCCGATAGGGCAATTCGAGCTATCGAAGAAGGGCAGGTCAATATTATTCCTGCGAGCCGCAAAAATGCACTTACTCAGTATTACGAAAATCTTCGCGACTGGAACATCAGTCGGCAGATCCCATGGGGGATTCCGATTCCAGCCTTTCAAAATGTCGATGACCCCAATGATTGGATTTTTGATACCCGCGTTACCGAAGAGACTATTGTTGTAGATGGTACAACATACACACGCGAAGAAGATACCTTTGACACGTGGTTTAGTAGTGGTCAGTGGCCATTTGTGACTACCGACTATCTGTCGGCAGGGGAGTTGCAGCGCTTTTACCCAAACAGCGTCCTTGAGACCGGTTACGATATTCTTTATCCATGGGTAGCTCGTATGATTATGCTTGGTCTTTATGCCACCGGAGAAGTTCCTTTTAAGGATGTCTATCTTCATGGTCTCGTCCTCGATGAAAAGGGTCAAAAAATGAGCAAAAGTAAAGGCAATGTCATCAATCCGATGGATATTGTCACAGAATACGGCTCTGACGCGCTACGTCTGGGTATTATCGGAAGTCGCGGTGCTGCACAAAATCAAGCGTTTAGCACTGGCAAGGTTGTCGCAGGTCGTAATTTTTGTAACAAGCTTTGGAACATCGCTCGCTTTACAGAGAACGCACTGCCTGAAGATTTTGAGATTGGCAAACCGCTACCAATCAGCCTAGCTGACCATTGGATCGTACGCCAGCTCAACAATGCCGCCGCCTCTATTGGCGAACAGCTCGAAAACTATCGCTTTGCCGAGGCCAGCGAGACCGTCTACCACGCAATCTGGGATGATGTCGCTGATTGGTATATCGAGGCGAGCAAAAAACAGCCAAATCCTCAGCTACTGGGCTGGGTACTTGATACCTGCCTCCGTATCGCACATCCATTTGCGCCATTTGTGACCGAAACTATCTGGCAGACACTAGGCTGGCACGGTAGCGACCTCTTGATCAGTAATTTTTGGCCAAAGCCACTCGAATACAGTGAGATTTCTGCTGGAGAGTTTGAACAGTTGCAAAAACTTGTTGTCGAAACACGCTATGTACTAAGCGAGCTGCCACCAAAGAAGTACACGATACTGTACCAAGAAGACTCACTAATTGAAGACAATACCGAACTAATCGCGTGGCTCACCAGGATAGAGAAGCTCGAGAAAGTCGACCAGGCTCGTGGGTTGCGCCTCGCCGCGAGCAACCGCGAAGCATGGCTTGATATCGACGAAGATACACTCTATGAACACCAATCTAACCTAGAGCGTCGCTTGGCAGAAACCAAACAACACCACGACACGCTATCAGCACGCCTTAGCAATGAAAACTATATCGCTAAAGCACCGTCACATCTGGTAGAGGAGACACGCCGCGACCTCGATGAAAGCGAAAAGCTCATCCGACGCCTTCAAGACGAATTGAAAGTTCTTTAATCCTATACTGGGTTTGGCCAAATAATACCGCCCATACCGACATCGTCACCGCTTTTAGCGTGTCGTTTCGCAAGCTGGCGCTTTCGGTCATCTGGTGGCATAAGACGCGGCATGCCATTACCAGAACCGCGCCCTAGTGAACCTCGCTCCGAATGGGTATGCGGATCACTCATCTCGAGCATCGCCATACCCGCAGCAAATGATACCGCCGCAGCTGGCAGTGCCACCTTGAGTGCTTGGTCGAATTTGGTATCGTGCACGAGTATACCAATCACCGCGAGGGCGATACTACTCATGACGATACGTTGAAAAAGTACTTGTAACATGTTTTTTTGTTTTCGTGTGATTACTAAAACATATTAGCATAAGTTTTATGAAATGTCAACTATATGTTGAGTGACTATTTGTGATGATACGGATGATCGCCAGCTATTTGCTGTGCTCGGTAAAGCTGCTCGATTGCAATCAGCCGCACCAACTGATGCGGAAAGACCAGTGGTGAGAGCGCCCAGACAAAATCAGCTCGTTGATGCACACGGTCATCGACACCATACGCACCGCCAATAATACAGACTACTTGTCGACTAGCGGTAAAAACGGTGTCGAGCAACTTTGACAAAGCAGGCGAATCGATCGCCTCGCCTCGCTCATCAAGCAGAACCACAAAATCACGGTCATTCAGTCGTGATAATATGCGTTCAGACTCTTCCTGACGCGCCATATCATCGGCCAGGGCACTGTGTGGCAACAAGACCCATTCGGTATTCCAAGGCCGCTTGAGACGCTCTTGGTAGCGAGAGATCCCCTCAACAACCCACGATTCATGCTTTTTGCCAACCGAAATAATAGAGATTGCCATCAGAGTGCTACTTTTTGGGCAATTGCCGCCAGTTCTTCATGGTTTGGATCGGCCGCCATGTCGGGGATATTTCGATACTCGGCTACTGTGGTAAACGGTACAAGGTGAATATGCGCATGTGGCACATCGACCCCGATTACCTGCACTCCTACATAGGGTACGAGAAGTGTTTTTCTGAGATGGTGTGCAATCTTTTTTGCAGCGAACTGAACTGCCTGATAGTCTTTGTCTGGTAAATCCCACAAAAACTCAACCTGTCTTTTAGGTATAACGAGCGTGTGCCCCTGTGTGATGGGGTGTATATCCAAAAACGCATAGACCTGATCGTCCTCGTACACCTTGTGGCTCGGAATATCTCCGTTAATAATTTTCGTAAAGATTGAATCTGTCATACTTCGATTATACTAAAGATATGGATGCAACGTTTTTTGCGGTACGTGCCGTGACATCTGAATACGCACAGCAGCTATTGCGACCGGTTTTGGTAGTTGGCTGCGGTATCTATGGTGTACTCCTGGCTGTCGTGGCTCTTTTAGCGTTTCAAATCAGCCAATGGTGGTGGCTACTGGCTATCGTACCGAGTTTGCTGTTTTTGATCGCATTGGCTATTTGGCTAGGGATATTTATCGGTGCACGTCGACTGTCACCACCGCTCAATGCAGCGCAACGCAAAGCAACCAAACGTGTTGTCAAACAAACAAGCAAGGTAGCCGAGCAGCTAGGCACACCCCGTGGTATCTTGTTGTATCGCATAGCAAAAGATGTGATTTTCCCGCCAAAAAACCAACGTTCGCTGATTGGTGAACTTGCCGAAACACCCGGCCAGCTTCATCGCGAATTTGAAAACTTACGAAAACTATTTTAGCTCTGTTAAAATAGTACATTGAAGCAGGGAGAGGTGCAGGAGTGGTTGAACTGGCTTGTCTCGAAAACAAGTGAGCCGCAAGGTTCCGAGGGTTCGAATCCCTCTCTCTCCGCCAATTTAATACACCCCGACCTCGTGTCAGGGTGTATTAAATTGATGAATGAGTTTGAACCCTCGAGCACCAGCTTGCTGGTGCAAACGAGAGTTCGGCGCAGTGAATGAAGTGAAAGAAAGCACCGCAGGTATTTTCTTGAACGAAGGAACGAAGGAGGCTTTAGCCGATATCCCTCTCTCTCCGCCAAGAAAATAGACCCATCTTTCGATGAGTCTTTTTTCTTGGTACACCGTCCTAAAGGAAGTTCAAACTTTAATACAAAGAGACGACAGCTTTGCTGCAATGACGAGTAGCTAGTTATTTATGACTATGACCTTCACCGTCCTGATGCTCAGTCTCCATGTGACGCTTTGCCAACCAAAAAACACTGAGTGCCATAGCATCGGCTACACGCAGTCGATTGCTCCCACTGCTTTTTGCTGCCTGTTCCGTCCATTTGCTAGGAGTTTTGCCTTGCTTACGCATGAAAGCATTTTTACGCTGGACAGCTTCAAGGGATTTCTTGAGTTCAATAGGGTAGACAAGCTGTATCCAGTCCTGTAATTGCTCACCTTCATCAGTATTAACCACTCTGGTTCGACGCTCTAGGCCAGCGAAAAACGGCCTGTCGTTTTCGTATACCTTTTCTGCTATATCGCCACCAACATAATTAAATATGTTAGCGACAGTAGGATTAGCCGTGGTGTCTATAGCCTCATCGAAGAGTTGTTCGGCGTTCAGACGATTTAGGAGCGCATCACCGCTTTGCTGCTCTAATGAAAGCCCGAACTCTATAGGAGCAATACCTGGACCGTTATTCTCAATAGGTACAATAAAACGCCAGTTTCTAGCGCCATCGGTTTCATCGTTGCTCCGAATTTTATCACCCGTTAATGGACGACTATACATTTCTGATGATATAACCGCTCGCACGAGGTCACCCGGTGTGCGACCGTGCCTGAGACGCACGTTATGTGTTGATTGCTTATCGAGAAGTATTGAGGCAGCTTCACGAAAAGTAGGTATTCGTTCTGTCATAGGTGTAGATTATGAGATATACGCATTTGAACAGCAAGTTTAAGCATTATATATTGACTAATTTGATTATTTATGGTATCATACAGTCACCAAGGAACTACCCCAGGAGGAAAAGTGTCCGAGGAGAAAACAGCAGGAAAGACCCTGCAAATGCGAGCAGACGCAGAGTATGCCGCAAAGGTTAGGACACTGGCTTTCGTCAAGGAAACCAGTGAGTCCGCCATCGTGCGGGAAGCAACCGACCGAGTGATGATGGAGGCCGACGTCGATGAGCTGATTGCTCAGGTACGACAACGGTGCGAGCAGCAGGTCGCAGAACTCGAAGAGTTCCGTGTCTGGCAGCAAACATTCATCGCCGAACGTCGGGCTTCCTAAGCCACACAACCACATCAGGAGACGAAATGGCCGAGAAGAAATCACACGCGTTACAAGCTCGTGTCGAGCCGAACCACCCTGATACCAAGTTGTTCAGGGCTTACGCGGTCGCGTACGAACTCGACGAATCAGCGCTGCTGCGTCGAATCATTTCCGAGTGGACTGCAACTGTCGACAAGGAGAAACTCAAGGAGAAGCTCCAAGAGACCCTCGACAAGCAGCACACCGCGCAAATGCAGGCACTGTCCTAATCCTGCGCACGCCACCGCCCATGAGAACCGCCCTGAGAGCAATATCTCGGTGTCGCCTCAGGGCGGTTTTCATATTATGGGTTTATTGTATGGGTGTTCTTGCAGCGCGCTTTGAACTGTCCATCATAGCATCAGTAAAATACACCTGCGAGATAAACCTTTCAGCAGCAAGCTGGTATAGGGCAATGCTCAGATTTTTCGTGCCACCAGTGTAGTCACATACAATGTCAGCAGTTCTGTATGGTTTCGATGCTTCCGATAGAACCAATGCTAATTGCCTCTTGATGTCTTTTGGCGTCCTATCATTGACCGATACCGTCTTTATACTCGCCAATCGACCACTTTTCTCGACATACTTAACGAATTTTTTCGCAATTTTCTGCGTTGTATTATCTTCTGTGGCAATAATGATGACTTCCTCAAGCGAGTTTTGCAGTGAATGTCCTCTTGGGCTATATAAAAGAGCTTCATATACACCATAGGAGGCTAGTTCGGTAATGTCCTGCTTGTATGCGGACGCGAGCGTGACGAGCAGCTTTTTACGAGTAATCGCGGAGGGTCTGACGCTCCCACGATGTAACAGCAAAACTGTCACGAATATAACGACTAACAGCGCAAACAATATACCTGTTTGCCAATAAAGCGTTTGTGGTTGATAGGAGGAGGTAGATAAGAAACTGTTTAGCAACTCGTACAGACTATTCGTAAAGAGAGCGAATATGATGACGAATAGTAAGCTTAACAGCGGGTGTCTACTTGAAATGCTAAAGATGTTTTTGAGTACATCACCACCATGCGCTTGCTCAAGTTGCTGCATTTGGAGCCGTTCTTGGTTGCGCTTGGTGTTGGTCATAGGCATATTATATAATGAATATTAACTTAATAGCAGAATAACGGAGGTTTCGATGAGTCTCAATTCATTACTAACAGACTTTTTGAGCAATAAAGTCGAGCCAGATATTGAGCGCGACCGTATCAAAGATGCCCATATAGAAATCCGTGCAATGGTTGAAGAACTTTTGGAAGATGTGTACGAAGCCAGTTTTGTTATGGGTTCGTATAAGAGACACACGCTCACCAGACGCCTCACCGAAGACGAGAAATACGATGTTGATGTCATGTTCGTACTCAATGAAGACGAAGATTTGTCAGGATTGTTAGACACGATGGAAATAATAGCTCAGTCTATCGTTGACCAGGTGGACGAGATAGAATCTTACCGAAGACAGAAAGTCTCGATTGGCCTCCGATATAAAGATAATTTCAGTATTGATATGGTCCCAAGCCAGCTGAACGACGACGGAACGTACAACATCTACGATGACCGTGAACAAAAAGAAGTAAAGACCAATCCACTCAAGCATATTGAAACGATTTCGGCATTAAACGCGAAACGGAACAACCTTTTAGTACCTCTAATTAAATTGGCGAAGCGTTGGAAACAAGAAAACGCACCAAAAATGATGAAATCGTTTCACTTAGAAATGCTCGCGGTTCAAATTTTTGACGAGAGTGAAATTCCAAATCTGCGTGACGGCCTCAAACTTTTCTTTAGCGAAGCAAAGCGACTCACAGAAAATAAAGAGAAGATTATTGACCCAGTCGGAGGGCATGACATCTCGGCGTATCTTGATAGTGAAGATAATTTGCAACGCGATAACGCAGTCGACGCACTCGGTATCGCCGCCGATGCAATGAGTGACGCCATTGAACAAGAAGACGGCAATGAGACCCTGATGCTCCGTGCAGTGGGACGCATTTATTCAGATTTCAAAAACGACACAGACGCTGCAAAGAGTCAGAGTATCAGTTCGTCGCTCGGAGAAAGTAACGCACCAAGACCATGGAGCTTGTAACAAAGAAATCGACACGACAGCTCTACAACAAGGTCATCTCCCAACTCGGCAAATACTCTCATTTCACACACAGTATCGTCGACCAAAAACTACATCTCGATGGGGTTCTTGATATAGGTCTTGGCGAAGATGACAGATTCAAAATTAAAATTATTGTTGATGAAAGATTTCCGAAAAAAATACCGGAAGTTCATGAAACAGGCGGTAGGATTCCATCGACCTTAGACAGGCATTACATGAGTGATGGGAGCGGCTGCTGTTTGGTAATCCCTCACAAGTATAGCCAGGTATTCTCTCCGTTAATGCCATTTGAATACTTTATTGATACTCTCGTAGTGCCTTTTTTCAAAAATCAAATCTACTATGAAATTAACGGACGCTTTGCGATTGGATACCGCCACGGTGAAGTAGGCTTAGACGATTACTACATAGAGATATTCGGAGATATTACTATCAGGGCATTGCATAAGTTGCTCCATGCCGTTCTCGCCGATAAACTATATGGCCTTAATAAAATCAAAGGCCACAAATTATGCCCCTGCGGCAGTGGTAAAATTCAACGACAGTGCCACGGCAAAGGACTTATCGAATTAAAACAATATGGCAACCTAGGGTTTTTACATCAAAGCTTCTCAATTCTCGATCGCCTAATAAAAACTTCCGAAATCTATCCGGCCATTGTTAGAGATAAGAGCTTTACACTTACACCGAAATCACCTGCACTAATTGCATCAACACTTCCAATATCAGTGACGATTGAACCATTTTACTGGATATTCCAACCACTGGATATATCGAGAATAGGATATAAGTTGCAACCTTTCGACATGAAAGCCGTTAATGAATAATCCACTATTACACTGTAGGTATTAGGCCCTTATTATGGCATAATAAAAAAGTCTTACGTTCAAATTAGCAGTGGTTCTCCGTAGTATAGCTACGCGTTTTGCCTGAAAAATGGGCATCGCGTAAACAGTTAGGGCAAAACCTACTGCTACGAGCGTAAGACACTTCGCGGTGTCCTTTTTTATTGGACACCATAATAACCTATAAAGGAGGTGTCGCAATGGACAATAACAGCAAATCTAAAAAAGCATGGTACAAACGAGTCTGGGTATGGATTGGCATTATCGTGGTAATTGGTATTGTCAGTAGTGCAGCAGCTCCGAAAGATACTCCGAAACTAGCGGACGGCTCATCATCAGGTAGTGCATCTACGAACAAGGAATCTGAACAAACGACATTCAAAGCCGGTGATGTGATTGCCTTTGACGATAAGAAAGTCACCGTTGCTGCTCCTGAGCGTAATTGGGATAGTGGCAACCAGTTTATCAAGCCTGATAGTGGCAACGAGTTCATTAAAGTACAGGTTTCCATCGAGAACAACTCAAAGAGCCAGGCATCTTATAACACATTTGATTGGAAATTACAGGATTCAAAAGGTGTCATTAAAGATGTGGACGCAACAGCCTATACCGTCGATGGTGCATTGAACAGCGGACAGCTTGCTCCTGGAGGTAAAGTATCTGGCTTCTTGGTATTCCAAGCACCAGCCAATGACGCAGGACTAACACTGCAATACAGTCCTTCATTTTGGACTGATAAGAAGGTAGAAATCAAACTTTAGACCTTTTAATCCGAACAGAAAACACCTGCTTTATTCGAGCGGGTGTTTTTATTGTGATAACAAGAATCCACAGACTTGATAAATATACATTTTAGTTTTATAATTATACCGCCAGTACACCATACGACTTTGGAGTTACGATGTCTGACGAATCGCACCGTCTCAAGATTAGTGCAAACAAGTGGCAAGTGCTTTGCACGCTCGCCGAGCTAAAAGGAGTTGAGCCAGAAGACCTTATCAGTGAGTACATAACTGAGGGTCTGAAAAGAGAACTCGGTGACCCCGATTTCATTACTCAACAAATTGAGGCCGAAAAACAACGCCTTCTCGATGCGGCCGACGCCATTCGCAGAGGACTTGACGGCGGCAATGAAGAGCCTTGACCGCAACCACGCTCAACCCACCCTGAGAACCTGCCTAGAGATGTTACTATCTCGGCCACCATCGGGTGGGTTTCTCATATCTCAGGGCAAACAAAAATGACCCTCTCAGGTCAAAACTTCTCGGTATTCCCACCACACCACTATATGAGTGATGGGAATACCTGTGCTATCCTAGCGAACCTTTGGCAGGCTCAGGCGATAGTCGTCCTGCATCAGCCAATCTTGCACTCCTCACCAAGTGCAACCTGAAAGTCGGTGGGGGCTCCCGGCGGAAACTTTCCTTCACGGATACCCTCATCGTACTCTGCTTTGGCCGTGGTCAGAAGCTCACTGAACGAGAGATTGACCGCGGTCACTTCACCCGACGGCGAGATGTCCAAGCGATACCTCTTCCATCCCGGCGAGTAGATGTCCGGGCAGAAACCCCAGACGTTGTAGTACGCCTTTTCAGCTTCGGTCTTCGGATATGACGGGTCGTCTCTCCAGTCCCGGCTTTCCGGCGAAGGAGATGAGGTATCGGTACTCGGCGTTTGCACCAGGTCGGTAGGCGGCAATGCCTTGCCTTGAGACCAGAGTGTGAACAACGTTACCGCGGCCACAAAAACAACCACACAAGCAATGCCGACGGCGAATGTCTTGCTGGGCTTGAACTTGGTAAACCTGTACATGGGAGGTTCCACCTGCTTTCTTGTCGAAGTTACACCATGACTAGGATATATTATAGCAAATTAGTTATGTTTTGTCAATATATACCACCGAGTCGCTACCCATTCTCATAGACAATTCACCTGGTTTTTCAATGTATGAAATACAACGATTTATCAATGAAAAATCAGTACAATGAGCATATGACATCTCGTATAAGCACGGAATCTCTACTCTCATCTGCAATGGTCGCATACCACCTGAAAAAGGATTACGAGAGTGGCGACCAAGTTGAAATACTTGCCAATTTTCTCTATCAAGAGGATAACTCTTACTTTGCCGAAAAATACTTGAAGCAAGAGTATTTTGACGGTGATGAGCAACCAGTTAGCTACTGGGGTACTACCTACGTTCAAGATAGAAGAGATGAAGAGGTTTCATTTCTTAGAAAGCTATTCCGTGAAAAGATTATTCAGGATTTTGTCATTAGTTACGGTAAAGAAGAAGACCCTGTAGGTTTAGGGATAAAAACGAAACAACCTAAAAAATATGCGTTTACCATAACGGATAAATACCTCTCGATGCTTGATGCGTATATGATGTTAGCCGATGCCAGACTTGTCAGAGAGTCGTCCGAACAAGCCGACAGCCCCATAGAAACGCAAGATACAGATAACTCACAGAAACAGGTCGAGAAATTTACAGCTCCAGCCATTCGACAAGTAGTCGTCCACGACTTTCAACCTGAACATTACGACAAGCGTAAAGGTATATTGTACCTTTCGCCAACCGACAAGGTAATTGTTGCTAAGCGTGGTAGTGCTAAAAAAGTAAACGGCCTAAAGTACGACCAATGCCACTTACTCGCTTGTTTATTCAAAACCGTCAATACCCTAAATAAAGGCGTGAAAATCAGCATGGTATTAGGTGTTAGCGAGCCAAAAATCACCAATTCTGATATTAAGAAAGTTCGTAATCTTTTGCAGGAAATCAATGAAAAGGTTACAGCGGTAGGCGGCCCGAAAAAACTGGTAAGATTGCAAAGTCAGAAAGTCTTTATTGATAGCTCGTATCTGTCGTAGAGTCTGAAAATCAATTTCAGCGAACCCTCGTTCACATAATTCTCCATCAAAGAAATAAGGAGAAATATGAAACTCAGCAACGAGCAAATCAAAGAGTTCCGAGCAATCCACAAGCGGGTATTTGGAAAAGGTATCAATAAACAGCAAGCGATGGTAGATGGATTGGCGTTAATACGCTTAGTCAGTTTGATTCAGCCAGTCGTAAAAGAGGGTTACGATGATGAGAAGTAGTCTACAGCCCTCATCACTCGATACGTTATTATCTAAGGAGTTTCCACCAAACAGGTGGCTCGTCGATGGTCTGATACCATTACAGGGAATCACCATACTACATGGGCTACCGACAGCAGGAAAGACATGGCTAATGATGGAGATAGCTCTATCCGTCGCACAGGGCAAGCCACTCGTCAATCAGTTTGAGACGACCCATACAGGAGTATTACTCCTTGATGAAGAATCGGGCGAATGGCTGCTCCACGACCGATTTAGGACGCTCCGTGCGCCGTCTGAGCTACCAATACATTATCTGACTATGAATAGCTCAAAGTTCACCGAGAGCTATGTAGATGAGCTTATAGAGTGGTGCAATGATAACGAAGTAGGTTTCATTACGATTGATTCATTAGTGCGTATACATGGTGGCGACGAAAACACCGCTCAGGACTCCGCCAAGGTGTTCCGCCTTATCAGGAAACTGACGAGTGCGAATATTACTGTACTTGTCATTCACCACAATACAAAAGCATCGGCAAACGGCGAATACGGCTCACAAATGCGTGGGTCGGGCGACATACAAGCATCTGTAGACTGTCAATTATCGCTTGTGCGGCCTTATCACGACGATTACCTGACATTAGAACAAGTAAAGAATCGTAATGCACCAGAACTGCCTACGATCGAACTAAACTTTACTAAACATGGTGAATATAGTGAGTTCGTGTATTTAGGACAGCTAAAGAACGGTGGCAAGCACGCTGAGTTAAAGCCAATCGTCTTACAGGTTATTGGTACAGAGCCAGGCATTAACCAGAGTAATATTAACCAACAGTTACTGGAATTGGGACATGGTACACACCCGAAGACTCTCCGTAAACTGCTTGGCACTATGGAGAAGATAGACGAGAGCATTACCAAAGCCAAAGGCAAAAAAGGTAATGAATATTGCTACTTCCTAAAGCCAGAAGAAAGTGTATCTGACGAGAGTTAGGCAAAAAGGCAGTTACTATATGAACAACTTTTTACCTAATCTACAAAATAAAGCTCCACCGTGATGAATAACAGATACGGAGCTATGATAATCACCAAGTGATAATTGCTCAAGACGTATCAAAATAAGCACTTTAGCGATATAATTATTAACGTTCACACACTCCACATACACTGCAAGAGGTGTTTTTATTTCCCACCTGAATGGGCGGCTTGGTATCGGGAAATAGCTTCTTGCTGTGGAACGTGTGAACAACCAAGCCGTCCTTTTAGGAAGAGAAGATGAACTTACAAGAATTGAAATATGGACTATATGCTCGCAAATCAAACGAACGCGAGGACAAACAAATTGCGTCATTAGACGACCAAGTTGCAATAATGACAGAATTAGCTAGAGAAAAAGGCTATCATATTGTCAAAAAAGCGATATTCAAAGAGTCGAAATCAGCAAAGATACCAGATGTGCGCGATGACTTTGATGAATTGATTCGGCTACTAGAAGATGGCACTATCAACGGTATCCTGACATACAAATCCAACCGATTAGCTCGTAATCCGAAAGAAAGTGGTCTCATTCAGCAACTAATGTTCGATGACACGCTAAAGGCAATTGTCACGAAAGACAAGAATTACCTACCCGAAGACAATGCACTGATATTCAGCATTGATGCCGCTCAGGATTCACAGTTCAGCCGTGACCTCTCAAAAATCGTGACGGAGCGTATGATACTTAAAGCAAAGAGAGGCGGCTTTCCGGGTCGTGTCCCCATTGGCTACAAAAATGTCATGGACGAGTTTACCAAAGAGCGGTATGTCGTTATCGACGATGAACGGTACCGGTTAGTAAGGAGAATGTGGGACATGGTGCTGACCGGTCAGTACACCATCAGCCAAATCCAGCACATTGCCGACAAACAATGGGGACTACGCACACCAAAACGGCGAAAAAGTGGCAACAGACCATTATCACTTGGCGGTGTTTACGCTTTGTTCAAGAACCCATTCTATATGGGTACAGTGAGACATTCGGGGGTCCACAATCAAGCCGGTACTCACACTGCAATGGTTACATCTGAGGAGTTCAGGCAAGTACAAGGCATCATTAGCAGGAAGAACGCTCCACGCCCAGAGGAAGACAAACTTACAGACGACCCATTCCCTTATAGGGGTCTGGTAAAGTGTGGTGAGTGCGGTTGCCTGATTACTTATGCTCGCATTGTCCGAAAGCACAAGAATGGCAATGTCCACACCTACGAATATTGCTACTGTACACAAAAACGACTTGATTACACCTGTTCACAGACAATGTCCCACAGTCGGACAAACCCGCAAGAGATGACAAAGGCAATAAGGGCTGAAATCAGTAAATATACCATCATGGACGAGTTCTTTCAGTGGGCTTGCCAGTATTTGAGTGACTTTCATGAAGACGAATCGAATAAACGTGATGAAATTCTCGATTCACAGGTCAAAGCGATAAAATCTACGGAATCGGAACTTAATGAGCTACATCGTATGCGCTACAAGGGCATGGTTGATGATAAGTTCTATGAAAGTGAAAAGCAATCACTTGAAGACAGGCTTTTAACACTTCGTGGCCAGTTTGAAGACCAAGAAAACTCCAATAAACGACACCGACAGCTCATGGAGAAGTATTTCAATTTTGCCCGATACGCCAAAGAGGACTTTGAAAGCGATGATGACCTCAAAAAGAAAGAAGTGCTGTCGATTGTGGGTCAAAACCTACTATTTATGGACGGACAACTGAGGTTCGAGCCAATAAAGTACCTGTCACCAATAGTCGAGAAGTATCCTGACCTAGAAAAGCAATTTTTGAAGGTTCAAACTCTCTCTGACCAAAGAAAAAAGACCGCTTTGGGCAGTCTCTTTTCACAATGGTACACCCGACAGGATTTGAACCTATGACCTTCGGCTCCGCAAGCCGACGCTCTATCCAGCTGAGCTACGGGTGCTCGTTTTACTCGCATCCATAGCTTTTGTTCAACTGGATAGAGCGTCGCTGGTATTTTTCCTTACCGGCTTCGCCTTGGCAGCTGAGCTACGGGTGCTCGTCGAGCTATGCTCGATTAACTGTACAAGTGTAACATTTTTTTACAGAGGTAGCAAGTATACTTTAGAGACGAAGTAGCCGCACAAGCTTGTCGACGGCATCGAGTTTAAGTTCTTTCATAGGGAGCCGTGCGCCCAAAGTATCGACAATTGCCTCACCTGATTCTTCTGGAAAATAGACGCTCACCCCAGGCTGGAAGCGCTGGACAGGTATCAATACCACTGAAAATTGATCGCCATCACGCACAACACCAAAAGCTTTGAAATTACCAAATTCATGAAGCCGTCCATCAATCAGCAAGCCCTCGCCCGTCAGAGAATAGGTAAGCTCTCGGGGCGGTCGCCGCGAATAAACAATAATTAAAATCGTGATAACGACAATTAATACCGCAAACGTCCAAGCTTGTGTCCAGATAGAAAGACCGAGCAACGCAGCAATAATAACACCAAACAAAGCAAACCATCCGCCACCCTTTTCTTGGTGAAGAAATTCTTGAGCAGACCAAGTTACCGGCTCTTCAGTGTCCATATCATCATAAAACTCTTCTTGAGTGCTTTCATAACCATCTGACTGGATAGTGTCGCCAAGAGCCTCTGGTGCTGACTGGATAGGCTGCTCTGGCTGCTGCGGGGTAGCGACTGGCTCTGCTAGAGCCGCATTGAGCGCTGCCGGATCGACCGTAGGATAAGACTGTCCAACAACAGGGGAAGACTGAAGTGGTGCGACCGGCTGAACAGGCTGAGTTGCCTCAGGCCGATAATACCCCTGTTGGTTGTTGGGCTGCATGAATATAGTATAGCACGAGCGGTGTTACCGTAAAGTAAAAAGCGACAATCGAAAAATAGAGCCCAAATGGACTCTATTCTTCTTGGCGGAGGAGGGGAGGTATCGGCTAAAGCCTCCTCCGTTTGCTCATGCTGGCAAAAGCGAGCTTTTCCAGCATTTCGCTACACTGCGCCGAACTCCCACTATGTTTTGCCTGCGGCAAAACCGCGAGAGTTCGGACCTGTCCGACTCGCAAATAAAATGCACGACCACAAGGGTCGTGAATTTTATTTGGCGGAGGAGGGGAGATTCGAACTCCCGCTCCAGGTTTCCCCGGACTAACGATTTAGCAAACCGTCCCCTTCAGCCACTTGGGTACTCCTCCGTATTGTATTGAGTTACGTATGCCACGTAGCTCCTGCCTGCCTACAAACCTAAGGAACGGTTTCTCGTCCGTTGATTTGCCTTTCACGCAGCAGCTACTTGGATACTTCTCTGTGAATTTACGTCTTTCGACTCGAATGATTATAGCATAGTCTCAGAGGTGAGGGTAGACTATTTCTAACCATAAGAATTGACAATTATGCATATTTTTGCTATAATAAGAGTATGAAATTGAGAGTTGTGAGAAAATTCTTGTATCCATTTGCCGTTATGGTGCTTATTTTTGGCATAAATATACTGTTAGCAACCACTAACGTACAGGCAGCTGGCTTTAATCTTGGCATGTCCGAGGGTGCAAACGCGGCACGCGGCGTTGACCAAGTGACCGACCTCTTTGGTGAGACAGGTGTCTTTCGGACACTTACAAACGTTCTTCTGTATCTCATCGGTGCTATCAGCGTGATTATGCTCATTATTGGTGGCTTGCGTTACGTCGTATCAGGCGGTGATTCAACAGCTGTGCAGGGTGCCAAAAATACTATTTTGTATGCAATCGTCGGCATTATTGTCGCAGTTCTCTCGTATGCAGCCGTCAGCTTTGTGATTGGTTCATTTACTGGCGGCGGGGCAGCAACAGGCGGTGGCACAAACGTTTAAAGCTGCGTTCTGCCACTGCGTCATTCCAGACTTGATTTGAAATCCAGATTTTTGAGAGAGGAGTATCGGCTAAAGCCTCCTTCGTTCATTCGCTCAGAAAAATGCTTCGCGCTTTTCTTTGCTTCATTCACTACACCGAACCCTCTTTGCGCCAGCAAGCTGTCGCCGAGAATTCGAATTCACTCACTCGGAGCAAGAAAAATAACGTCCAAATGGACGTTATTTTTCTTGGCGGAGAGGGAGGGATTCGAACCCTCGGTGAGTCGCCCCACGCCGGTTTTCAAGACCGGTACCATCAACCACTCGGTCACCTCTCCGTAGCTATCTTATTGTAAAGGAAACGGTTTTCTTATTTACAATAGAAAATTGTAACAGATTGAGTGACGCTAGTCGAGGGGCTGACGACTAAGTGTCGCTACCCACACATTACGAGCACCTGCTTGCAGAAGCGTTTGTGCAGCATATTGCAGGGTCGAGCCTGTCGTGACAACATCGTCTATTACTAAGTAGGTTGTATCTGGATCGAGCACAGTGCGACAAGTAAACGCCTCTTTGGCTTGACGCTTACGATCAGTAGCAGAGGCGCCTCGCTGTCGCGTTGATGTTGCCCGTTGCAAACACGTATCGACAACTAAACCTCGTGAACGGCTCAGCTGACGCGCCACAAGCAGCATATGATCATAGCCACGCTGACGAATATGAGTTGCTATTGTTGGCACCGGTACGATACGTACACTTGAAGGTAGCTGGGGTAGACTATCGTGCATAAGTGCCGCAATCGCAGCACCAGCTGACTTGCCATTTTCAAACTTGTATAGATTGATAAGTCGCTCTATCGTATCGCGCCGGTTAGCGACACACCACGCCTGGACATAAGAGGGTTTACATCCTCCACACAGCCCATTTAGTCGTGCCCGACCTTGACCGCAAGCGACGCAATACTCGTATGTATCCGTAGTGATGTCATATTTACAATTTTCACATAAAACAGGGCCTGTCACACCGCATCCACAACAGTAGTGAGGGGCAATGAGCGAAAAAAGCGTGTTTATCATTGTTTTTTTTACGTTTAGAGGTGTCCTCTGTTGCATTATAACAACAAAATTGGTTATACTGTAGAGGACTAATTTGTCAAGAGCCAAGAGTAAAAGTGGAGGATACCATGGCCCGCAAGCAAAACGACGATCTGCTGATCGAAGATGAACTGGCCGCCGCGTTTTTGAACGACGACGACCTAAATGATAGCGCAACCGCGCCTGTAGCGACTGTAGCCGAAGAACCCGCCGACGACGACCTTCCAGGACAGCTGGCAGTTGATGTTTATGAAAGCGATGAAAAGCTAGTAGTAAAAGCTCGTACAGCGGGTGTAAACAAAGATGAACTAGATGTCAGCATTAGTGACGGCATCTTGACCATCAGCGGTACATTGAGTAGTGGCGACGACGCAGAAGCAACCAACTGGTATATCCAGGAGTGCTACTGGGGCGAATTTAGCCGCACGCTCGCGCTACCGGTTGCCGTCAAAGAAGATGAGGTTGAAGCTATCCTAAAGGACGGTGTACTAACCATCACATTCAGCAAGGTCAAACCAGAGCAAGCGAAAAAAATCCAAGTCCTCTAAGCGAGAGATGATAGGGTAGAGAATACACCTTGCCAAGGCAGGGTGTATTTTTTGCACTAAAACAAATAATAAGCAGCCGACCTAGAGAATTAAAAAGACCTGACACGTTGGCCAGGTCTTTTTATACAGAGAACGTCTTTTGCTCTAGCCGTTTGAGCCAGAGAAACTATCAATAACGAAGTTGACGACAGCGAAAGCAAGAATCGCAACGACCACACCAACGATAGCGTAGAGAATTGTGTTCTTTGCGTTTTGAACGGCTGTTGAATCACCGCCAGATACGACGTAGCGAATACCACCGACGATCAGCATGATAACACTGATGGCACCGATGAGAAATAGCAATACGTTGGTTACTGTTCGGAAGATACCGCCCTGGCCACCTTCACCAAAGAGGCTCGCGGCATCACCTTGCTGATCTTTACCTTGTGCCGACTGAGCGCCCTCGCTCAAACCTCTGTCAAATGCCGCTTCGGCAGGTGCAGTCTGCGCAAACAGGCTAATACCGAGCACCATCGCTGGCAAGAGCACTGCACCTGCAAGTAGTTGTTTAATCTTTTTTGTCATTTTCATACCTTTCGCTTGTTTAGCTTTACTAAATTTATAGCAGATTATCTACGATTTGTTAAGAACTAGTGTTTGAACTGAAGGCTTCGAGCACAAAGTTAACGATAGCGTAGGCGAGAATAGCCACTACCAATCCCACTACAGCGTAGAGTACTGTATCTTTTGCACCTTTGGTTGCATTTGCATCACCATTACTTGTCGCGTAGCGAATACCACCGATGATAATCATGATAACCGCGATTGCACCGAGGACAAAGAGGAGGACATTAACAATATTCTTAATACCTTCCTCGAGCGACATACCAGTATCGCCATCACCGCCGACATCGCCGACGCCTTTTTGGATATTATCGACAGGACTCTGAGCAGCGACAGTAGCCAGTGGAAGTACTGCGACCCCCATCAGCATGACTGCGCTCATTAGAATTATTCGTAGTTTTTTCATTTCATTCCTCCTTATTCAGCTCCGCCACCGCCAAATGCACCGAGTACAAAGTTGACGATTGCAAACGAAAGTATTGCT
Source organism: uncultured Candidatus Saccharibacteria bacterium (assembly GCA_964557445.1). GTDB lineage: Bacteria > Patescibacteriota > Saccharimonadia > Saccharimonadales > Saccharimonadaceae > UBA2112. The sequence continues at coordinate 111,253 of CAZLAF010000002.1, read as the reverse complement.
ATTACCAAGCCAACAACAGCATATAGTATTGTGTTTTTGGCTGCTTGTATCTGTGCTGCTTCGCCATTGCTGGTTGTATAACGAATACCACCAATAATAATCATGATGACCGCGATCATACCCAGTACTACCAGAATTGTATTGATGATATTTGTCATCAAATTACCAAAATCATCTTGCTGGGCAGCTCCGCAAATCTCGCTTGCCGATCCACTCTGACCAGAGAGAGCGCCACCGCCTGCTTCTGCACCACCTTCACCTGCGCCTTCTCCGCCGCCACCACCGCATGCGCCTTCGAACACATTGATAGCAGCGACAGGGGATACGGGCAGTGCAATCAATAATCCGGATAACACTAGAACAAAGCTAGCCACTGCCATTTGTATATATTGTCGTATATTCATATCATCACTCTCCTTCATCTGGTGTTAGAATTGTCGCACCCTGGGGCTCTTCGGATGACGCGCCTGTGCTACTACCGCCACCAGAGCCGGCACCTGTAACTCCCTGAATCACAAATGACGTGATTGCTGCAGCCATAATCACCACTACCAGGCCGGCGACAGCATACATGATTGTATTTTTGGCTGCCTGTATCTGACTACTGTCGCCATTTGCACCGACGTAGCGAATGCCCCCAAAAATAATCATTAGCACGGCAACCATACCAGCCGCTACATACACCACTCCGAGCACCTGCTCTACTTGTCCGGTGCCGATCGAATCTGGGGCCCCACCAAGACCTAGGTCGCCCGCTGATATCTTTATTTCATCTTTCATAGTTATGCTATCGCGTCCGCAATAAAGTTGATGATTGCTACCGACGTAATAGACAACACCAGACCAATCACTGCGTTTTGGATCGTCTTGCGTGCTGCTACAGTGCCACTACTACTGTCACCAGATATCATATATTTGAATCCACCCCATATGATAAACCCGAGCGATACGTAGCCAACAACCACCATCAACATCTTGACGATATTCATAGCAATAATACCGATCCATGTACTAAAGTTTCTAGCGGTATCATCTGCCTTGCCTCCATCATTGCCCATATCAGCTGGCGATTTTATATTGCCATCCTTGCACAAGTTGTCATACCACGCAGGCAAAAAAGGGTTTTTATCTTCATTACACCCATTGCCACCTGTGGTAGTGTTGGTGTCATCACCTTGCGCAAACACAGATACTGGTGCGAGTGTCAGCGCAAAAGTAAACACCGCTACAAATGCTACAATAGTGTTTTTTATTTTTATGCGTTTCATAGTTCCTATCCTATCACGCTCCCTGGCATCAGCCAATTCATAATCGCCAGTGTAAAACCGTAGAGCAATAGCCCGATGACGATATTGCGAATGATTGTTATGGCATCACCAATCTGGCTCTGACTATCGCGAGCACTCGCATATAGCACTGCCGCGTACACCAAACCGCCCACTGCCACAATACCGATCAGAGTAGAAAGCACAATCACTGCAATACGGATCAGGTCATTAATAGCTGCGACACCCGTCTCGCTATCACAGGATATGTACTGCGTTTGTGTCTCGCCACAGCTTGTACCGCCTGCCTGCGCCAACACTGTTGCTGTTGTTGTAAATAGAGCAGTAGCAAGAGCCGCGATTGCTAATAAGATTATTTTTTTTATCATGAGCCGATTATTCCTCCTGGCATCAACCAGTTTACGATAGCTACGAGAAATCCGTAAAGGAATATACCGATGACAATATTGCGAATCCGTTCTCGTGCCGCCGACACCTGACCCTCGTTATCGGACGCCTGGGCATACTGTATTGCAGAGAAGGCGAGTCCACCCACAGCTGCGATACCTACGCCAAAGCTAAGTACAATGACAAAGATGCGCAGTACATTGTTAAATGCTGCTGCGCCACCTTCATCTTCACATCTTATAAGATTAGTACGCGCGCCTTCACCGCAGACCCCTTCAACTCGACTTGGTGCAAGCCGTCCGGGAGTAACTCCCTTGTCTGCATCTCTTACCTCGTCTTCACTTAGAGCTCCGTCAGACCCTGGCAATACGCAGCGCCAATGGTCTTCAGGATTGTCATTATCAGCCGCTGCTATTAGCTTAAATTCACCGCCATTCTTCTCGCACTCCTCTTTGTTAGTGAAATCGGAATATACCTTACATTCACCTGGAGGATCCACCCATACACCTTGACCACGACCTTTTGCCTGACATGAACCTTTAGTCCAGTTACATTGTTGCGTCTGCCCGTTCCATGTCGCACCCGCTTTTGTACATTCACCTACTACGGATGTCGTGGGGTCTTCTCGTTCGTCTTTGAGGGTGTAGCCTTTTGCGGTATCGTCTATGGTCGTACAAACTCCGCTGACAGGATTATTAAAACTTGCCTCGTCACCACGCCCCATGCAATGATTCAATCCATAGCGACTGTCATAGCACCTATGTCGACTACTGTCATACTTGAGCACACCATCACCATCACCACCTTGATGTCGGTCTGTGCCACCACACATACCATCCCACACCTCTCTAGGCACCTCTGAGCCATCATCATGGGTTGGCTTGACATTCGTATATGTCCATTCGTAGTTATAGCATTTACCGTCATCGTGTAGCTTCTGTCCAGAATTGGGACATTGACGCCCGCCAGCCGGACTAGGGCGTGAATCAACCCCAGAGCCTTTTGGCTCGTAAACAGCACAGTTACCGTCTTTATACTCCATTTTTCCTGTGTAGCCACTTGATGTCGTGTGCCGCCCGCTGCCGCTATTACCCTGATAGGCACACGTGTACGCACTAGCGCTAGTGCCGTCTGCAAAGGCCACGAAGCCACTAGCCACCACAAAGCCAAACACAAGCTGAAGAAGTGTAGCACTTAAGACGCTCCATAGATTGCCACCCCTCAAACTGTCTGCCATCTTGTTGTTCATCGAGCGTCCTCGGGCAGAGTAATAGTGACGCTATCTGGGTAGCTATAGTTCACAGTACTAACTCGCACGTTTTGTGTCTCAGTATCTTTATATTGTTCAATTACTTTCACCAGTCTACCTGTATTATTATCAATCCACATGGTCATTTTCATTTTTTTCGGATCGTTCGTTGATGTGAAGTTAAAAGGAAATGGCACAGCAACTCCAAGCATCTCAGCTACTTCTTTATTGAGTTTACCGAGTTTTTGGGAATCTACCTCCACAATATATGCTCGAGTAGGGCGATTATCAATGTCCTCATTATGGCGCTCAAGTACCCGATATGGTCGCTGCGACTTCATATACTCCATCAACTGTGCTCTTTTCTCATTATCGTAGTTTCCAGTCACTACATTGCCAAAAGTAGTGTTGATCGCTTCGTTAGGATTGATGACTTCAGACACGAACTTGTTATCGCCAATAGACGCTTTATACCATTGATGCAGCACTACCTGACCTGCATCGTTCGCATCCGGGATAGCATCAAAGCGCGTATAAAAATCTTTACTGTCAGATACAACAACCTCGCCCTTAAGCTTCTGTGCTTTTTCTGTCAGCTCATCATCTGCATATATAGTTTCGTAAGAGATATGACTCCTTGGCTGGGACGGCTTAGACAAATCAGTCTTTGCAGTACCAGACATCAACTCATCACCGTTCAGTGAAACCGTATATACGCGAGCAACATGGTTAACCTGAAGCATGCTATCTAAAGTAGCGTAAAACTGACGCTCTGGCTCTCCCTGCTGCCACTGCCAATAACCAACGCTGCCGCCCGCTAACCCAAGTAATATTAAAATACTTAATACAACTGCAACCATCTTTTTTTTCGATCGTGGCGCCTTTGGCTCAGGCAGCGGATCTAGTTGCAAAAAATCTGGCACATTTGAGCCAGCATAGCCTGTTGGGGAGGGTGGTGCGGCTGGCTGCTGGTACGGATTTTGTTGGTTTGGTTGCATGATTCACCTCAATTATATCATTGACACCATAAGCGGCATAACAGATACTGGAGGAGTATATGAAACAGCGCTGGTCGAACCGTATAAACGAGTTCTTGCGCGCTCATCTTCGGCGTGGGATGTTGTTTGTATTGGGCGGAATTATGATGCTGACATTCACTCTGACACCCGTCATGTCACAGCCGGCACGAGCCCAGGGTTTAGGTGATCTACTATCACTCGGGGGCTCGTTTACAAACGGGCTTTCTAGCTGTGCTATCGAAACAGTAGGGTGGGTTATCTGCCCAACTATGCGTTCAATTGCTCGGTTAGCCGACTATGGCTTTGCCTATATCAATCAAGCCTTCTTGCGAATAGAGTATAGTATTACTGCAAACGACAGTGGCACCTACAAAGCCTGGGAGCTGATGCGCAATATCGCAAATGGTCTGTTTGTCGTCGCCTTTATGGTACTCATTTATTCACAGCTGACCGGCAGGGGGGCGGGGGGCTATAGTATAAAACGCATGTTGCCTCGTCTCATACTAGCGGCGATAGCGGTCAACTTGTCGTATTTTATATGTGTCATATTGATCGAAGTTACCAATATTGTTGGCGACTCCATACTTGCAGCATTTGCCGAAATATCCAGCCGGGTGGGACGAACAATCATGCCGATTGGCGGAGCCAATAATTCTAGCCTCATAGCCGCTTTTCAAGACGGTACACTCACTACACTTACCGCCGCTGTACTCAATAAAGTTGGCGTTGCCTGGGTACTACTCGCACCAGTTGCAGCCGTAACAGTGTCTATCGCAACTATCAGCGCCGTCATGCTTGTACTGCTTATTATGCGCAAAACTGTCGTTGCTATGCTCATACTGGCGTCACCTATATTGTTCGTTGCCTATCTATTGCCAAATCTTGAACGCTTCTTTTTCTCGGGTGTGCGTCTGTTTTTGCAACTACTACTCCTGTATCCGATCATCGCCCTACTGCTAGGCACAGGGCAGGTAGTAAGCGCAACAATTGTCAGTGTTGGATCAAATGATGCCAACTACCGCACAAGTGGCGACAGCTATATGTCACGTAGTGGCGGTTCGGGCAGTGCTATCACCGACCTTACAGCTGCAGCGGCTGCCGTTCTACCGCTCCTGGGGGTATGGTTTATATTCAAGAACATGTCGTCCGTCATGAGCACGGCAGGATCGCGACTCTCTGCTTCAATGCGCGGTAGAAGAGGTAGTGAGGGCGACAAAGAAGCGAGGGTTACTGGTCAGGCCACCAAAGGTGCTGCCAATCTCAAAGGCACCGCCGGTCTACCCGGCTCACTCAATCGGCGTCAGGCATTTAATCGCAACAAACGGCGGCGCTCGCTCGGCGACAGCGCCCTGCCGATTGGCGACGACGGAACGGGCGGGCGTCCAGTCAACCAAGGTGCAGTCCGCTCTCCAAACGCTATGCAAGATGCTATGAATAATGCAGTCGGGGGCGCAGCTGAAGATACTGCCAATCGACTCGAAGAATTGCAAGCTGCACGACTCGAAAGTCAAGCGACTGGTATCGATGCCGATACTGCCGTGGCGGCCGCACTTGCAGCCAACCAAGGAGGCGATGGTTCTCCAATCGAAACCGAAGAAAAAGAAAAAGGCAAAACCGCCAAAGATATCTTCAACAACCTCAATCGTGGACATGATGGTAAAGATAAAGATCGCAAATTTGGCTCAGGACCACAAGCCGATGGCGGCAATAACGGAAATCAGGGTGGCGGTAATACGCAGCCATCTGCACCAAGCACAAGCTACCGGGCACCGAATATAGCTCAAGGAGGTAATATGACAGGCAACGCACAGCAGCCAGTGAAGGTTATTGCTGTGCCTGTACAAGTTGATGGTGCCGCACTACTAGGACAATCACGCGCTCAACAACCGCCAGACCATGTCACTCAGCCACCGATTAGCGGCACCGAAGAAAAAGCCAAAGCTCGTGCTCAACAATATATATTTGAATCAGAACGTGATGTAGACGAAGCACGCAATCGTATGGATATTCTAGGCAAAGACCAGGCTCCCGCCGAAGCACCGCACATACAAATCCCCAAAGACAAGGATAAGAGTGGTGAGGCGTAATGGCCGATAAATATAATCCTTCCAAAAACGCCGCCGAAAGGGATTACGAAAAAAAATTCAACCCTACTGAGCAAGGTGATCCAAAAAACGCCCGTGATTTGCGCGATAAAGAAGAGACCGGCGACGCCAATTGGAAAACTGTCGCCAAAAAGAAGAGTGGCACATCAGACAAAAAAGGTCGTTTTGGATTTTCTGGTCGTCGCGCTGGCAAGTTGCGTCATGCCTCGGCATTTGGCTTCATCGCTGGTATCGTATTGCTCGGTGTGTGGTATACATCTATTTTTGCCCCGAATATACTCTTGGTAAATATGAAAGAAATGTATACCAATGATCTTGCCGACGCCACTATCGCACTTGATACTTATTACAAAAAAATGATGAACTACAAAATTGGACGGAGTAATTGTAGCGAGAAGGATTCGATCAAATGCAAGCTTTCAACGATGAGTCGAACACAAAAATTAGCTTTTGAAAAAAGGGGTTTTACAGTAATCGGCTCGAAGATCCAAGAAGATAACCTTGATGATGGAGTGAGTGGCAACGATATGCCCGAACAACGCTATCAAGTCACTGCTATCGTTCCACCCATCCAAAGCCCCGGCATCATAGCCACAGGCGATATGCTATGGGCCTACGCCCAACTTAGTACCGCGAACAAAGCGCTTGTTCATGGCGTATTCGACCCCAAATCAGGTTTCTTCATGGATAAACGATTTTCACAGCGACTCAAAGACAAATATGACCTGACAAAGCGCGTCACGATTAACGGCCGTAGCGAACAACAAGTCAACCGATCATTCGACAAATCAATGACCGGCAACAATGAAGGTATCGACATATATGGACGACCAAATGCCAATGGCGGGCTAGGGCTTGGTACTCTCCGCAGCCCTATTGTTGCCGCCAATATGCAAATAGCAGCGCAAAACTTATCGACACAATCATACTCTTATGTTGGCGTGCAATGCGCCTGGTATGCGTTTGGAAAATCTGTCACCAACAACGCGAAAACCGCCAAAGCCCACACCATCGCACGCTTTGCTATGCAATACCTCAAACAAGCCGACGCAGTAAAGGCCGGCATTGCTGAGGAAGTACCGACAAACATCCTATCGAGTAAACTAGCTGCCAGTATCAACGGCGGCTTTAATGGTCCAAATGCAACCGACTCCTCAATGTATAAAGCAATTGTTCACAACAACCTACCGATACCTTCACCTTTTGGGTTACTTTATTATCTCGACACCTTTGACCTTATTGCAGCCCTCGCACCCGCTTGGTCGCAAATCATGGTTACCGCCACAGCCGTCGGAGGAGCTGCAGCGGTTCCCGGCTCGCTCTATATGCCACCGGCAAACCTCACAGGTGCTGATCGCGAATACTGCCTGGCGGGCGAGACCCTACAAAACCATGATCCCTACAAAGAAGCTGACTGCGCCGCTGTTATCGCAGGAAGTGCGCCGCCTGGTTGGCAAGGCGCACTGGCACCCATTCTCAAAATAGGTAAAGAAACGTGTCCAAAACCTCATATTGATACCGACGAGGGCTTTCCAAAAATCGAGGGGGAGTACTATATGCAGCCATCTCTCCGAGCAACGGAAAAGATGCTTACACCTTACATCGCAGGAATCTTCAGTGCCAATGTCATCGCTTGGGCAAACGCCATGTATCTACTGTTCACATCTCAAACCAAAGGAGTTCCAGCCTCTGATGCACTTTTTGCGGGTACCGGTGAGATCTTGGGCGACATGGCAATGAGCCGCGGCATGATGCCGAGCAACGCAGTCTACATGGCCGAATATCTCACTGAGCGTGACAAATTGATGTCTGAGTACGAAGAAGTGGCACGCTATAATGCCAAGAAGGATCAGTTTAATATTTATAATAAATATTCATTCCTCGGCTCGATCGCGAATAGTCTGTCGCCAGTCTACGACAAGCAATCTATTGGCATCGCTACTATCGGCAATATAGTATCAACACTCGGTAGCGCTGTCCGTCAGCTCAATCCAAAAGCCAATGCTATTTACTATCTCCAGCCAGCACCGTTTAATCCAATGCGCCTGAGCTGTCCCGATCCAGAATATCTCGCGATTGGCATCATGGCCGATACCGCATGCAACGTCCGCTACAGCTTCTCACGCCTCGAGCTAGCTGCACAGGTCGACAGCGTCCTCGACTACATGACACAATCTCATACCGATGCATATCAAGACAAAATTACCGAACTCACCGAACGACAATCTCAGGCCGACCCTGAAGAAGGCGATGCTGAAAATGTTGGTCGCCAGCTTGCGCTCGTGACGGCCGTATCCGGTCAGCCATTTATCGACAAGCGAACTGGCAAGGCAACCCCGGGTAGTGAGTACGAAAAATTCCTCGACTACTGCGTTAATCGTCAAGACCCCTGGGGGAGAAGTGGCATACATGTTGTTTATAGCGACATACCCAAAGATGAGCGCGATAAGCGTATTGCAGCAAGAGGGCCCGATGGACAAATCCTTAGCCAGTCAGATAGAGGAGACCCCTACCAACGCATCTCTATTAGCGCGCACGCTGCCGTTGTCGAAGGTACGAGCATAGACCAAGATTGGTATAGTGGTAAAAAATGCACCGAGCAGAGTGAAATGATTACTAATTTCCGCGCCTACACCATGATGTGCTCCGTCGACGGCTCGCTATCTGGTGGGGTAGATTGTACCGACACCGATCGCTCCAATAGCTATAGTGACGATTTCTATATGACAAACGACATACTCTATACGTCGTGGAACTAATGCTCTACAGTTTCGCTTTGTTGGCTAGTGTCTTGAGCGCAGCAACAGCGGCTACTTCACTGATAGTGATCGACTGTAGCGGCTGAACGATCACAAACTTATACACCTTGAGGCCATTGACGACCATGAGACGATACTCACGTTCACTGCCAAGTGTTTGCGCGTGCATATATCGAGCCGGATGGCCATTTACAGCACCTGCCTTGGCAGTAGCGGTATATATATTCGCCTCATTGAGTGCGTTGGTGTTCTTAAAAAGCATCACATCGACATATAAACTAGACTTTACGCCGTCAGAGCGTACAAAATCATAGGTGAGTGTCTGGCCTCGGTTGTCATTGAGGTTAAACACATTACTGACTTGCATATCATCAACCGATTTTGCCTTTTTACCGAGCGTGTCGACTACTTGGTCCTTACTCACAACCTTGTCTATACCCAGTGTCGTGTCGCGCTCTTCGTACGCGCGAAAACCACCCGCACCCACACCATATTGACGGCCAGGCTCTACCTTTGGCACCATAATAACCGAGAGTACCGCCAATACGACTGCACCGATGGCAATAATACCCAAAATAGGTAACACCAGTGCACGTGTACGACTACTTACACCTTTGGTTTTCGCCTTACTTCTGGTTTGCTTCGTCTGCTTTTTTACCATATCTAAACCCATACTAGCACAAGCTTTTTTAACAGCACAGAGCCACTATAGTGCTTGTCCTTAAAAAGCGGGTGTTGTATTCTATTATCAAGTACAGTGCTTATGAATAAAAAAGTATCCCAGTCAAACAAACAATCTCCTTTTTATAGACTCTCTGCTATAACGCCAGCCGTTTTGATACGACTCGCAGTCCTAGTCCTATTTGCGGCGGCGGGAATCACTGGCATACTCCAACAACAAGCCTATGCTGCCCAGACGGCCGCCGACTACTGCAATAAGTACTCATCAACAGGTGAAAAAAATGCCTGTAAAGACGGTATTAATGGGGCAGACTGCAACGATTACGCAATCGTCTTTGACCAATCCGTTGCCGATATATGCCATAAAGCCGCTCGCGACCGCGCGGCGGGCACAGTGACACCAGGCAATGTAATAGTGACACCAAGCCCAAGTGTCAGCGCAAGCCCAAAGCCCTCACCAAGTACCAGCTTCAATGAGCTCCAGGATATTCTCGATCAAACACAAGACCTCGAAGAGTACACTAATCTTCTCCATGAGTTTGGTCCAAACTCAGATGTCGACCTCGACGAAGAGCCTGATGATACGGTTGGATCGTATATAAATGGGGCAGGCAAAAAACAAAAAATAGAGACTATCCATCCTGGCACGGGACCAAACTCTCCAGCTATCCTCTTTTTCAATGGTGGCGGCTGGCACGCTAATGACAAAAATGGTCAAAAGATAAGCAAAGGTGAAGAAAGCAAAGAGTCCAACGGAACGACACATAGCCCAATTGGTGGTGGTGCTGCAGAGCGTGGCTTTGCAACATTTGACGTCACATATCGCCTTGGATCAAGCGGTGTCTACTATATGTTCGAAGACGTCATGCTCGGTATCAAGCACATGCGCAACAACGCCGATAAGTACGGGATCGACCCTAATAGGATCGTTATATGGGGCGACAGTTCGGGCGGTAGCCTGGCTATGCGTGCCGCCGCCAGCGGCAAGTCAGGCGCCAAAGTAGCTGTTGGCTGGTCGCCGCCTACAAACGCCTATACGGGCCTCTTTCACTCATACAAAAGCCTTCTTATCGGCATGGATCACTCCACTTGCATACCAACAGATCTCGCCGGACTCACCAACGCGACCGATCTTCTTAGTGGGGGCAGTGGAGAAGTTGCAGAATACGGCCAAGGTCTCAGCAGTAACGACTTTAGCGGTATCGGTATGGGTGCCGGACCAGAAGGCATCGGGTTCGATTCGGGCAACATAAGCCCTATCAACCTCATTACCGATGTCCTCAAAGCAGGGCAATACGCTATGGACAGTGGCAAAAACGTAGAGGCGATATCTAGCCAGCTTGAAAGCGGAGACCCGATGGCACTCTCGGGAGGCGTCATCAATCTTGCCAGCAAAAAATTCCTCGAATGTATTGATAATTTCAACGCGCTGTCACCAGCACTGTTCGCCAGCCCCGACACGCCACCGTCATACGTAGCTGGATTTCACACCGACGACACCGTAGCCCCAGACCAAGTAACTGGCATGCGCGACAAATTGCGCAATCTTGGCATCCGATCCGAGATGATGATGCTCAACGGCGACCCAGGTGGTGCCGATGGAATCACGCCGAAAATGGGTAATCACCTCGATTATGATGCTCGTTTTGTATGTGAAACCATCAACTTTATATATCAGGAATTTGAAGAAGAAGACAAGCTCGTCGACTGCGAAACAGGCGCGACAGACAGCGGCGGCCTCACGAACGAAGTTGCTGGTGGTGGCGGCGAAGGAAGCGGGAGTGGCAGTGGGGGCAGCGGCGGCGGTGGCTCGCAAAACACTGAACAAAAAAAGACTTGTACGTGGCCCGAGGCCAATAAAACCTGGACCGAAGGCGATCAAGGCTACGATGGCTGCCTCAAGCTAAAAGGAGCAGCCGACAAGGGGGCGAACAAACAAGCAAACACACAATATAACTGCCTTTCTGGTGACGATGTCCTAATTGGTACTTCCTGTCAATATACAGACCCAGCGGGATGCAGCGGTGGCTCTAGGACACGCGGATACAATGGGCTTTCTCCTGTATGTGAATACGGCGCCCTAGAAAATATGACAAATACTGGCAGAATGTCCGCCCCTAACTGTAGAAGTACAGGCGGTACGGTTGGTTCGCCTCATGGAGTCCTAGGGGACTTCCAAGCCGATTGTTGGAAGAAAAAATAAAATGCGCAGCATAAAGACATAACCTATGAGCCGAAAACTACTACTTACCATCGCATCACTCATCGCAATTACATCCCTAGCTGTCGGAGCTACACTATGGCTTATCACATCGAATCAGTCCAATGGAGAACACGGTAACATCAACGAACCGCTTTCAAAAGCCATCCAAGCGTCCAACGACATCACCAACGTCACATCAGCGCAGGTATTTATGCACACCTTAGACGATGAGTTTATAGTATCGTACGAAAAGCGAGTCAATAGCCTCGCGACTGCCATAAAAGATATCGACAATAATCCACTTGTTCAAGAAAATGGTGCCCTGTATGCTACCTACAGCAAACATAAAGACAACCTGTTCGCTTATGTTACCTCAAACGAATCCCTTTTATCGTCTCTGAAGCTCTTCAGTGCAGCTTCTGCTACCTGTAGCAATATGAGCCATACTCTTGATGATATTCAAGCGAGCAATTCGCCCATGACTGCAGAAGTGTTTTCGACAAGTGCACAAAAATGCCAACAGGCTATTGCTGATGCAGAGAAAGCCCCCGACCAGCAAACTAAAGATCAGTTCCTCGATACATATCTAGATTATATGTCAGTTCTACTAGAGGCATACAAGCAGGAGTTCTCAGCAGGCAGCAATGCTGGCCTCAAAAAATCATCGCGAGCAGCTATCGAAACAATGTGGAGCGAGATCCTGGGAATGAACCAGACGACCATAACCTTGGCCCGGTCACCGGATATATCTCAAGCTATCAAAGACCTTGAAAGCAAGGTCGGCTTACGACAAGATAAGTAGAGCGCCCCTCACAAGTAAATAGGATTACGACATCGGTAGTGAATCGCCAGTTTCGAATTTTCTAGCATAATATTGCGCTCATACGTCGCTATTGCTTTATTTTGATATATAGTGTATAATTGTATACATACAATATCGATTGTTTTGTAATTTTAATCACTAATAGCAAGAAAGAAGGACCAAGCTCTATGACGAACCCTCGCCGTATAGACCAAGCTCCTCAAATCAAAAAAGATAGCCCGGAAACCGCACCCGCGGTAGATTACGACGCGTCGCGCGTACCGACAAGCACCGGTGACACCCCTGTTTATACCGACTGGGTACCTCGTCCAATCGATAAAGAACCAAAAAATCGCAACAAACTCGCTGCTGGTATAGCTCTTGGTGGTGTTGCAGCTTCGGCAATATTAGGTGCTGCAACATACCTAGGCATCAGGAGCGCCGGAAACGAACAAGTTGAAAAAATGACTGGTTCAGATCGCACAGTATCCGCCCCAACAACTCCCGGGATCGAAGGTCTAGAGCAAAATAACGAGATAACACTCGATACCGCTACTGTTGATGAATTTTATAACGACGCGTATTTTACCGATGAAGAGCGCGTAGACTGGGCTTGGAGTAAACTAAACGAGCCTAGCACTAAACAGGGTTATGAGGACATGACTATCCTGCAAGCAAAATACTCAGAACTGCAAGCAAAATACAACAGTCCTAATTATAAATACATCCAAGACTACGTTGAGCCATCTGAAAGTATGGCTGGAGATGAAATCCTTTCACTCCAAACAGCCATACAGACAATTGCAGCTGAATCTACGGAGCTATCTGACACAGAGAGGCAGAAAATTATTGCTGCAGTAGCTGACAACTCAACGGCTGATCGCGAACGAGGGGTGTCCAGGGCACAAGAGAGGGATATTGAGTCCTTGAATGGTATTTATGCCGTGAGGGAAACGCCCGAAGGAGCTAAAATGGAGTCTCCTGTGTTTCGCTACCACATACCAGAGAACGGCTATAACCCAAATGGACTACCCTCTAAAGTACTCAACACCTTCAATGTTGCGAACGACAGCAACATGCGCTTTCAGGAGATATACCGCTTTATCAATAATATTCCTGTAAAAGTTGACTCATATTCAACAAGTAATGCAAATAAGCGAATTACTTATCCAGAAAATATACCTCACGAGCCAACCCCCTAATTCAGATATCTTACTGGCCCCATACCACTTATGCTATAGTATAGCCATAAGATGGTTGGTAAATACAAAAAAACACTACTTATCAGTCTCTCGGTATTCATACTCACCTTTACTTTAGGTACTCTATCAAACATACCGGTTAATGCCGCAACTAAACCGGGGGCTTGTTCAGAAGAAGATAAGAGCAAAGGCGGCGTAGATGTCACCAGCACTATTGATGGACGTGAAGAAAAAAGTTGCGACATTCCTGACGATGCAGGTACAGGTACAGGTACAGGTACAACAGAGGACCAAGACGAAGGTCTCACCTGTGCCATCGAAAAAGTCGGTTGGATGCTGTGTCCGGTTATCGAATCAGCGGGCAAGGTGGGCGATCAAGCGTTTCAGTTTTTGGCAAAAAACTTCCTCGAGACAGAGCCCGAACTTGTCGCTGACAATTCTGGCACCAAATATGCTTGGGATCTGGCGCGAAATATCGCCAATATCTTGTTTATCATAGCGTTTCTTGTGATCATTTACTCTCAGGTGACCGGTGCTGGTATCAGCAACTATGGTATCAAGCGCATGATGCCGCGGCTTATCATAGCGGCACTTGCGGTCAACACTTCGTACTACATATGTCAGGGTATGGTAGACCTCACTAATATACTGGGGTACGAGATCCAAAACTTCATGATCGAAACCGCACGCGAGGTCACAACCAGTGCTGCCATGCCGCCCGCCCAAAAAGGCTTCATGGATAACCAGACGACAAACGGTGTCTTGGGAACCATCGCAGCGGGGGCGCTAGGGCTCACTATCGCATGGGCGATACTGCCTGTTCTACTCTTAGGTATTGGCACCGTCGTCATTACCTGCTTGGTTATTATTATTATCCTACTGCTACGCAAGGCGTTTATCGTACTTCTTGTTGTGCTAGCACCAATCGCTTTTGTTGCATACCTCCTACCAAATACAGAGAAGTATTTCCAGAAATGGCTCAATATGTTTTGGCAGCTGTTATTAGTATTCCCAGTAGTAGCGTTGCTATTTGGGGCAGGGCAGCTAGCGAGCGCCGTTATACTGGTCGCGGGTATGAGCGAACCCTTTTACCAAGGTGGAGAAAAGTGTGTAGTGCTTCCCCAGGGCAATGCCACAGAAGCTACTCTCGCTGATTGTCCAGGCGGCGGCGTTGCCGCCGAGGAACGTGCTGGCACAGACGACACCGGACCAGTGCAATCAGGGGGCGCCACACCGTTCATGCTTGGTCTCGTTGCCGCAGGTATTGCTGTCGCACCACTTCTGGCGGTATGGGCAGTACTCAAGGGCGCGCTGGGAGCTGCCGGTGCACTAGGTGGCAAGATAAGTGGCGCTGTACAAAGTGCTGGCGCGCGCAGTGCTGGACGTGCCAAAAAAGCAGAAGATGCCTTACGTGGTCGCGTAGGAGACAACATGAAAGGCGGCTGGCAGCGCATGCAAGCAAAGGGTATCGGCGAAGACGGACAGCCTACAAGTCTTGCTGGACGCTATGCAAAACAAAGGGCGTTTCGAAAAGCGAGACTTAAGCTCTCGGAAGGGGCGCTTGAACGTGCTCAGCAAAACGCCATCTCTAGCGAACTAGGAGGCGAGAACGGTAAAGGTGAAGGTAGCGCTATTCTTAGCGGCTTACCGACTAACGAGAAGGGGCGCGCCGTTGCGTCCGCACAAGCCGCACTGGACAAGATTACAGTAGAGCAAATGCAGGCGGCGAGTGTTATTACACAAAGTCAGAGTGATGAAGCCTTGCACGCAACCCTAGACGGTGCGGGTTCAAGTATGGTTAATGATCCAATGGTCGCAGCTGCTATTCAGGAGCTATCAAAACGCCAAGATTTTGCTGGACTTCAGAAGGCACTCGATAAATTTGGAGCATCCGGCGCAGGCGTTGTTACAAGAACATTAAGTTCTGGACTTAAAGACACTGGCCTCTTTACTGGAGGGCAACTAGGAAACGTATCACTTGGCAACACCGGTGGCGAAAGTTACGCATCAATGGTTGATAAAAATATTGCTGGCGGCATACTATCCCCAGAAGCAATCGCATCAACTGGCCCAAGTGCACTCGAAGAAGCATCACGACTTGCCGTATCTCAAGCGGCTCGTCGATCCCTCATCAACTCTGCGCATCAGGCCCTTAATGATCCGATACTTAATAAAAAGATTGGTCGTAATAAATCCGGCCTAGATAACCTTAGTCAAGGCAAAGATGCGAAAACCGGCAATCAGTGGTAGTTCAATAGACACCAGGAGACTCTTTACCACAAAACACCAAGCAGGACACCCTACATATCTGTCGCCAAACCATAAGAAGTAAGCTATAATACCACCAGATATGGCGGTGTACAAGGTACCTCAGGATGTCGAGGCGGACGATAAGCTTATTGGACCGTTTAGTTTTCGTCAGTTTATTTATTTGATCGTGGTGGCGATATCTGGGGCAGGGGCGTGGGGTCTCTCGACGATATTCTTGCCGCTTGCTATCGTGCCACTACCGATTATCGTTTTTTTTGCCGCACTTGCGCTACCACTTCGCAAAGACCAACCAATGGAGGCGTATCTTTCTGCGGTAGTGTCGTTTTATTTTCTCAAATCGCGCAAACGACTCTGGCAACCAGATGGCATCGATTCGTTTGTGACGATTATCCCACCCAAAGACTCTGAGCGCATACTTGTAAAAGACCTCAATCAGACCGAGGCAACGCGACGCCTTAGCTATTTAGCCGACCTGATCGATACGCGCGGCTGGGCGATCCGTGGCACGACAGCAGATACGTCAATCAGTACCGACTTGTACTATGAATCTCAGCAGATGCCAGACATGATGGACAACACAACACCGGCTGCACAGGCAATGGCAAAGCAGCTCGATGCAGAAGCGGCAGGAGCCAAGCAAGACGCAGTGTCGCGCATGCAGACAGCCGCCGCCCAGACACCTCAGGTCGCGATACAGACACCTCAAGCGGCCGCCGCAACAGTCACTACCGCGAACACCCCGGAGCCTACGACACAGTCACTACCGCCAAAAGACATGCAGGCAAAAAGAATGACTGACGCCGCACAACAGGCAACACAGAAAAAAGCGCTCGATGCACTTGCCTATGCCAACGCACTTGCCGAGCAGGCAACCGAAGAACGAGGGAGTGTCTCTGCGCAAAACCAAACCGCTCTTGTGACTCAAAACACTAGCGCTTCTACCCCCGACACTGGTACAATGGTACTGACCCATCAGCAGGCGGATGAACTCTCGAAACAGACAGATGTTTCAGTACAGACTCTTGCCCATGAAGCGAATCGTGTCGCCCAGAAAAATCAGGCACTACAAAACGGCGACGAGGTGACGATATCACTCCGTTAAGGTGGAAAAGGAATACATATCGATGCCCCCAAACTCAAACCAACAGCCACAGGCAGCAGCATACCCTCAGCAGGGTGGTGCTACCATGCCTCCCGGCCAGCCAGGGCAGCCAATCCCTGGACAGCAGCCTGGAGCCGCGCCAGATGCTGCCGATCAAGCCCGTACTCCGGCACCACCAACCAACCCCAATACTACTCAGAATAGCCTGCTGTTTTCGGAACTCCGCGACAACATGGTTATCATGAACGACGGCAGTTTTCGTGCGGTGATTGCCTGCAAGTCGATCAACTTTGACCTTATGAGCAGCAAAGAACGAGAGGGTATCGAGTATAGCTACCAAAACTTCCTCAATTCACTATATTTCCCGGTACAAATCCTTATACGCTCGCAACGTGTTGATATCGGCCCCTACATAGAACGACTAACAAACATCCGTCGCGACCAGGAAAATATGCTACTCAACATTCTGACCGATGATTATATCGACTTCATCGACACCCTCAGCCAAGAGGCAAACATTATGGATAAATCTTTTTATGTTATTGTTCCGTACTGGCCGACAGGCGATATCGACACTATCAAACGCAGTAGCGCGAGCTTGTTTGGCACAATCTTTGGTGGCGCACCAAAACAGCGAGCAATCGTCGTGAATCACGAACAATACGAAAAAGCCAAAGACGAGATTAAAAACCATGTCGATGCCGTCATGAGCGGCCTGTTTCAGCTGGGCATCAAGTGCGTACAGCTCAGCACCAAAGAACTTGGGCATCTCTACTACAACTTCTACAATCCCGACATCGCTGTGCGCGAACCGCTTGGCGATTTTAGCAGCATCACTGCCATGTATGTCCGCAAGGGCGAAGGCGAGGCTCCACGCCCACATCTACTGCGCGAGGAGGATAAATAACGATGGCAAAACGACCAAGTGCCGTTGATATTGCTGCTCAACAACGAGCTCGCGAACAGGCCGAAGTAGAGCAGGCATTTCAAAAAGGTATCACAACACTACGCGACCTCATCGCTCCATCGTCGCTCGAAATTCACTCTAGTCATTTTCGTCTTGGCACAAAATACGGTCGCACCATCTATGTGTACGCTTATCCACGTCAAATATATACTGGCTGGCTGTCGAGTATTATTAATATCGACGAAGTACTCGATGTGAGTATGTACTTTTATCCGGTTGAGTCCGAGGTGGTTCTCAAAAATCTTCGCAAAAAGGTGACACAGATGCAAGCCACTATGGCTATTAACGAAGAAAAGGGACGTACCCGCGACCCAGGCCTTGAAGCAGCGCTAAACGACGCCGAAGAATTGCGTGATGAAATCCAGGTTGGGTCGGAGCGCTTTTTCCGATACGGTCTTTACATCACCATCTATGCAGATAGTATCGATGAACTAAACTTTGTGCAGCACAAAATCGAAACGATTTTTGGCCAACAGCTCGTATTTAGCAAAGTAGCCAGCAGCCAACAAGAGCAGGGCCTCAATAGCACCGTTCCGCAAATGACCGACCAGCTACAAATCCGCCGCAACATGAATACCGGCGCTATCAGTACGAGCTTTCCATTCACCAGTGCCGACCTGACCCAAGAAAAAGGCATATTGTATGGCATTAATATGCATAATAACGGTCTTATTATCTTTGATCGGTTTACACTCGAAAACGCCAATATGGTGGTGTTTGCCAAGTCTGGCTCTGGTAAGTCGTTTACGGTCAAACTCGAAGCGGTGCGCAGTATGATGATGGGTGCCGATGTACTGATCATCGACCCAGAAAATGAGTATCAAAAACTGAGCGATGCCGTGGGCGGCAGCTATATCCGCCTCAGTCTCAATAGCGACGTGCGCGTGAATCCTTTTGATTTGCCTCGCGTGATCGATACCGAAGAGGCCGACGACGCGCTGCGCGCCAATCTAGTAACACTTCACGGCCTGTTGCGTCTCATGCTTGGTGGTGCAACACTGCAAGCAAGCGGCCAAACCAACACCACCGCCATGACGCCCGCCGAAGAGGCCGATCTCGACCAGGCATTGATCGATACCTATGCGCGCGCCGGTATCACAAGCGACCCGCTGACACACACCACTACACCGCCGACTATGGTCGACCTATACGACACGCTCGTTCACATGGAAGGCAATGGCCCTGCACTCGCACAACGTCTCCGCAAATACACAAGCGGTACGTTTGCCGGTATTTTTAGCCAGCAATCCAACATCGATATAAACAACCAAATGGTGGTGTTTAATATCCGCGATCTTGAAGACGAGTTGCGACCGGTTGCGATGTATATCGTCCTGAGCCATATCTGGAATGTCACCCGTAGCCACCTCAAAAAGCGTATGCTGATCGTCGATGAGGCATGGCAGCTTATGAAGTATGAAGATAGTGCAAACTTTTTATTCTCGCTCGCAAAACGCGCCCGAAAATACTACTTGGGCGTCACGACGATTAGTCAGGACGTCGAGGACTTTATGGCCAGTAAGATGGGTCGCGCAATCGTTGCCAACAGCTCGATGCAACTCCTCCTTAAGCAATCACCGAGTGCTGTCGACGTTTTGGCCGATGTATTCAAGCTGACCGACGAAGAACGCAAGCGTCTGGCAAACTTCCCGGTAGGGCAAGGGTTATTTTTCGCTGGAGCTAACCACGTACATGTGCAGATAGTCGCCAGTCGTACCGAGCATCAGCTCGTAACCACCAACCCGGTACAGCAGATGCAACAAGAAGAAGAGAAACGTATCCAGGAAATGGCGCGCCAGCGTGAAGCAGAAGCACGTGCCGCACAAGAAGAAGAGGGGATGCCGATTTAAAGGCGCCTAAACCGTCATGGCAACCGATCTCGAAAATAAACCGTCAGAAGAACTCAACCCAGCCCAGCGCCTGTATAATCAGGAGCATAATTTTAACGACATAGTTAATAACTATCAAAAAACCGCCGACAGCTCGACAGAGGATGCAAATATTGCTCGCGCACGCGGCCAGACCCACACTGACGAACATGGCGATGAAGTGGCAAGCAACTACAATGCCGATCCAAATGAAGATCGCAATGATCTGCAAGACAGAGAGCAAAATCCTTCAGGCTTGCCAGACTTTAATAAAAATTCTGATCTTGAGACGAAAAAGACAGGCAGTGGCAAAATAAGCAAGCTCATCGGCATGCTCGGTGGTCGCAAGGGTGCCACGGGTGGAATTGTAGGCTTAATCTTAGGTGGATTTGGGGTCACTAGTGTTTTATTCTCGCCGGGTGCACTGCTATTTGCAACTATCGAAAAAAGCCTTACAAATGACGGCGCCGACTTTAGTCGCGCAAATAGCTCAATGTTTCGCGCATACAATGGTATGTTGTTCGGCGGTGAATGCACCGGCTCAAAGCTCAAGTGTAAATTCTACACTATGACCAAAAATCAGGTCAAAAAATATGTCAGTAACGGCAAAATGAAGGTCATAGGCACACTTGTTGATGCCGACGGTCGTACTGTCGGTAGTGGCGGCGAAAGAGAGATTCGGCCAAATGACGTAAAAGATAACGAGCGAGTCAAACTCCGAGCATTGATCTTTCCAAATGGAGTACGTGTTACCGATAATATTGCCTATGAAGCCGAAAAGAGTCGTAATATAGAGTCGCGCAAATCAGCCCTAGGCGCTATACATGACCGTGCGTCGTCATTTTTTTCTCCCACATTCAACAAGACACTCGCTAAGTTCAACGTTAGCAAGGGACGAATCGCAACAATAGACTCAAAACCTCGTGAATCAGAAGAAGACAAACGGAGACAGGTTAACGACGAAAAAGATAAGGCTGTCAACAAAGTCAATAGCGGGTTTAGCAATGCAATCACAAGAGGTAACGTAGCCCTCAGCCCTGCAACATCTGCATGCTCCATATATAACACTATGCGTATCGTTGTTGGTGCCGTCAAGGCAAAGCGAATTATGGACCTCGTGCAATTTGCTTTTCCGTTTGTGCAGCTTGCGTCAAAAATTCAAGACGGATCCATGACGGACGCCGACATGAAAGAGCTCGATGCACGCGGCAAACAACTAACATGGTACCCAAACGAAGAGTATACCGATAAGCTTGCACGTGCAGACCCAGAAAATGCAGCTAAGATACGCTCTAAGCAAAATCTATCAGCCCTTGATTCTCAAATGCTCAAAATGGCAATATACGGCGACAATACACGACTACTTGATTTCACCAAAGACTACACTACAGCAGGAGTTGGCTCCATCAAAACAATGTCAGCGTCGGTAGATACCGTACAAGAACATCTTGGCGGCCATACAAATATCCGGACAGCCTGCATCACGGCTTCGCGAGCGGCAACTGGCGCGAGTTTTGCTGAAATAGTCGGTTGTGTACTTGGTGGAGCGGTAACATTCGGTATTGCAACTGGAATCTGTGTCGCTACAAAAACCGCTACAGCCGTTGCTGTAAATATGGTTCAACAACAACTCCTTGAGCTTGTTATAGAACAGATGATTAAACGGCTCTCATCTGCAGACATTCCGTCTAACCTTCGGGGTGTCGATGCCGGTAACGCCATGGCTGCCGGTATAGGACTCATGCTCGCCAAGAAGAGTATGGGGTCCGGTCTCAAGCCGGCAAAAAATATCGATGAGGTGAAGAACTTTATTGCCGCAACAAACGACACATACCGTCAAGACTATACCGAGATCGCACTTCATGAGGCAGGGGACAACCCCTTTAATCCATATCAAAAATATTCATTTGCTTACAACTTAAACCTTGCACTCAACCCCTACGCCACTGGCGAGCGCACTGGGTTTTCTCTCCTCGCCAACATGGCGGGTGTTGTTACATCTATGCTGAATCCGGTAGCAAACGCATACCACTCTCAGCCGTCGCTTATGACGATCAATGATGATAATCTTAAGCACCGCCTATCCGTAGTAAACGGCAAAGCTGTCTGCCCAGACGGCGACAAAGAGGTGGTAGCACAAGTTGTTTGCGATAAATCCGGCAGAATAGTTGGTGTCGTGTCGAAAAGAGTACTCGAATGGCTAAAGGCTATAGAGAATCAAGATATGACCCCATGGGAGGATACTCTCGACTACATGCTGCAAGAGGGTGAATTTGAAAATGTTGGCAAGACTGGTGAATTTCAATCTAGCGGTAGCAAAGGACCGGGTGGAATGGGTATTATCAATCAGCCGTACATCGACGACCAAGAAGGTGGCACAAAAGACGAGACTTGCGGAAATATAAACGCCGACATTGCATCATTTTTCTCGCAATCGCTTTTTGGCACTGGCTGCCAAGATTCCGAGAAGCCTAGTATTAACGAAGACGGTTCTATAGTAAAAGATAGTCAGTATTGGGTATATAAACAAAACTGCTCAGAGCAAAGAGATCTTGATGTTGGCTCCGCAGGAGAGATGATCGAAGAAGGTAGCGATAAAGACCAGGATTGGATGACCGCCAAACAGTGCGCCCGAGACAGTATGATGATGGATCGATTTGCACTCTATACCATGATCTGCGAAGGCGCGTATGCAATGGCAAACGATGCAACCGACTGCACTAATGATAATAGTAGTATCCAGACCGTTGCAAGTGTCACTCCAAATACTGGCGACTGGGTTGCTCCGACAAGTGGTCCGTGCTTGTCCCCTTATGGACCTCGCTGGGGAAGACTTCATGCCGGCATCGATATATCTCCACCATCAGGAACGCCAATTATTGCACCGACAAGCATGAAAATCACTTTCTCTGGAATGGATAACGGAGGCTACGGCTACATGGTGACCGGCAAAGCGACCGACGGCACAGAACACAGCTTCCGCTTTGGTCACATGCTATCCCAACCACCTGTCACTGCCGGGCAAGAAGTTGCAAAGGGCACCGAAATAGGCAAAGTTGGAAGCACCGGAGACTCCACGGGGCCTCATTTGCATTTTGAGATATTCCCTCCTGGCGGCAACCCAGCAAGCTATTCGGGTGCTGTCGACCCAGTGCCGATTCTTGCTCAAAATGGGGTTACTATATCATGCGGCAATTAATGAAACTTTTTCGCCCACAGAGACGATCACTCATATTATGTATGTCTATATTTCTCTTAGCTATCCAGCCACTCAACGTAGCTGGATTCACCACGCATGAGCGTATTCAAAACGACATACTATACCACGACGATGAATGCGGCCCAGTAAACTCCTCGCCAGGGGTTGCAGGCAGTAGTGGTGTTGGATGTGGCGAGCTAGGGTATAGAGACGGCGAAAGAGACTCGCAAGCAAACAAAGATCAGATTTGGTCATTTTTGAAAAACAAAGGATTGTCCGATGAAGCTGCTGCTGGAATTATGGGCAACATGAGCAAAGAGTCGGCCTTTATGCCGGACGCTCAAAATGGAACTGGTGAAGGCGAGGGACCGCCCGGCGGGGTTGGTCCGACAACAGAATTTAATCCGGGATCCTCTACTGGTAGAGGCTGCATAGGACTCGTGCAATGGTGCTATAGTCGCGCACAAGGCCTAGTAAATAAGGCGAATGCCGAAGGTAGGGACTGGCGTTGCCTCGATATGCAACTAGATTATATGTGGTATGAGATGACCGAAACATCAGAAAGTCAGGTGATGGAGCCTCTCAAGGGGGCTTCATCTCCAGCAGAAGCTGCAAACATATTTCATGATATATACGAGCGATCAAATACTGCAACAGGGGAGCATTTGGGTCGAGATACTCGCGCAGAAGATGCCTATACAGAGTTTACTGGCAAAACGCCAAGCGCTGACCCTACAAGGTCATCATCTAGCGCAAACTCTAGCGGCGGCAATGACTGCCCGGCAGGAAGAAGCGGTGCATCGAGCGCTGTCAGCGACATGAATGGATTTAACTACGCTTTCCCGGTACAGCTAAGTCAAAGCGAGGTATCAAACGGATATTCTTGGCCATGCCCTAGAATATGCCACCATGACAGCTCCCCGGCATTTGACTTATCAAATCTTGCACAGGATGACTCGAGCGAGCATATTCCAGTGGTTGCAATAACGGATGGGGAGATACAGCGGATCAATAACTCCTATGGGGGTACTGACGGATGCCAATCATTCCAGCTCGTTGGTAGCGACGGGTATCAATACTGGTACGGACACATCCAATCCTCATCCGTAGATAACGGTGCAACTGTGAGCGCCGGGCAGGTTATATCAGAAATTGGACGCCGTGCTTGTACAGGCAATAACTCATATCCGCATCTTCATATAGACCGTGGCCCTAAAGGGTCGCCAGGTGGAACACTAGGTAATCGCGACCCTGGATTTGTAGATGTCATCAACGAGCTATGGCGTAGACTAGGGGGTGGCAGCAGAGAGGATAGTAGTATAAATCTATGAAAATTTTACAAGCAATACCAGCGAGAGTGTTGATTATAATATCTATTATCACGATAGCTGTATTATCTATTTGGCATATTACCACTACATACTCGATCGTAGATATTAAAATACAGCTACACGACAACATATCGGCGAACTCAAAAATATATTTAGTCAAAAACAACTCACAAGATCAAGAGGTAACGCCACTTTTTGGCACAAGCTATATAATCGACCGCCAAACAATAGCCCTGAGGGCTACGGCAGATAGACACGCAACTATTAAGGAGTTTACTCCAAAGAGCATTAGCGACTCTACTACTGTTAATATATATAGCGACAGAAACGCAACCAAATACTCAGACTCAAGTCTTAGTTGTATAACCTATACTAAAGATACCGACAGACTTCTTTCTTATAATTGCATACAGCCGAAACAGCTTGTCGAATATAAAAGCGTGAGCAATACTATGCCCGGCAACGTAAGTGTAGCAACTATTACCCAGCAAGATACTGATATTTATTCAATCAAGCCGTATGATGGTGGTGTTATAGGTATACAGATTCCGAGATTACATACGGTACAAACAAATCAATTTATATTCATGATTGATAATGATGGTACAAAAACCACCGGTAACGTACCCGACAGTATCGATCAATCACATCTAGGTGCGATGAATATCCTCACCGATTCAACCTCTAGCAATAGCAATTTTGCCTTAACCTCTAAGTCGACTGGTAAGATTTTTTTCTCGGATAACAAACCCCAGCAAACGACAACATACAAAGAGTATACTTTACCGGATGATTTCTCAATTAATTCCGATTCGCTAATCTGCACGCTCGTTGATACGACTGTTTTTTGTTACTACGGACCGTCATCTCATCCACACGATGACATAGAGAATCCGACTCTTGATATCAAAGAAAAAGACGGGAGCTTACTATCTATAGATTTCATTAGTGAAACACCGTCTATCAAAAGATATGGTGTCGATAAAAAAAATCCTATAGATTCGTTATTTGTTTCTCAGAACAAGCAGCTATATGCCATGTCTAAAGAAAATTTCAGTGTTATCGACCTCAAAGACAATCGAGCAACTGTCAGACCATATATTAGCGAACCAAGTTCGGTAAGTGTCGGAAACGGACTATTGTTTATACGTCAAAATGCTGTATATAAGTACGATGACACCACCAAAGAATCTTATCTTGTATTTCAGTCGCCAAAGCTCAATCTGTCCAGTATTACAGAGGTAAACGATGAGATATTCATCAATGCATATACGAAGAATAATAGCGGCGAAAGAATCCATACCTATAAAATCAATGACGAACCGAACAACAATCCAAACCCTCGTCTAATCGATGTATTGCCGCTTGATTTTGATGAATCTCCTGATATTAGTGATATGTCATTTTATAAAAATAATCTTTATATACGAATCAAGATGACTATTAGTAAAACAAGTGGTTCAGGAAGAATTGATCAAACCGCCTTCGAACAGGCAAAGCAACGTATCTCGAAAATCCTGGAAGAAAAATCCGTTGATATAGATAATATAAATATTCACTACTTATATTAATCAATTACATCACGCTACACTATTTACTTTTTAGCAACTTTATGCTAAAATAACAAAGAGTTAATACCTCTGTTATGAGTGTAAGTGATTTGGAAAAAAATGCAGCTGATCGGATGACTCCACTAAGTCTTGGTGGGACTGGTTCGCGCGACCCTGAATCTGATCGACAACAGCTCGATGATATCGAGAAAAATGCTGCTATACCAAGCATCGCTCAAGCAGAGCGTGAAAAAAATCAACCGAAATATGCAGCGCAAAAAAAACAAAATCGCAAACTACTCATGGGTATCTTTACCAGTAAGACTGCGCGGAAACGCAGCGCATTATCGGCACTTTTACTCGTATTGTTTGGTGGTGGTGGATTTTTAACCGTCTTTTTCTCGCCAAGCTTGGCGATTGTTCATATGAAAGAGGTTTTTACTGAGAGTCTTAACGACCAGCTACGCACCGTTGATGAACGTTCGGCAATGTTACTGCGCGGAAAACTAAAAGATATTACGCGTGGATCGTGTGGTGCGATTAAAATCAATTGTAAGTTTGCCACGATGACAGATAGGCAGGTTGCAAAGTTTAAGGCTGCAGGTATAGAAATCGAGCGCGAACCCTCGAAGATACTTCCAAAACGCGGAACAATCACTAAGATAACTTATATCAAACCCGATGGGCAAAAGCTAGAAATTACTGACGCCAAACAACTTAATAGTGCACTCCTGAGCGCCGATAACTCGAGCTTTCGAGCAAGTATGCAAAGAGGATTTAATCCGCTTGTCAAAAGTTTTGGCGATAAAATCGCCCTTAACACCATGCGTATGCTCAAGGTGACTAAAAATGTCGTAGCAACTGGCGATAGCGATAAAGAACGTCAACAACGAGTCAACAATGCCGTTAGTGGGGTGGGCGACGCCGGCGCCAAGCCAATCGTCATCAAGACCGATGAAGATGGTAAAGAGATGTATTTTGACAGTGAGGGTAATGAATTAACCAAAGAGCAAGTTGATGCAGCTGAAGAGCAATCAAAGCGCATTAGTAACTCAGTTGGTACTAGTAAACTGCTGTCGCAGGCTGCTATGGGCGCAAGTATCGTCGGCTACATGGACGTTTCGTGTACAGTGTACAATTCGATGCGATTCGTATCGGCTCTTTCGAAAGTTAATAAAAAAGCTCAGGCTGCTCGATATTCAATGGCTATGGTCATGACTCCCGCCGATAGCATAAAAGCTGGCGATGCAAAAGAAGGTGATATTAATTATATCGGCAACAATCACATGGATGTGCGGCTCGCAAGTAATGTAATTGACGAGTCGAAACTTTACCAAGAGGGAAGCGCTAGCAATCCACCCCTCATCAACGATCCCGAAGCAGGAATGAACTCCTTTGACTCTCCGGGCTACAAGATTGCCGCCTATGGCGACGCACCAGACCTATCACTAAGAGCCTCCCGCTTTACGATTGCCGGTGGATCGACAGCGCTTCTCGATGGCGTCATACGTTCAATCGCTACAGTCGTCAATAGTGGCGACCCCAACCCTCAAGAGGTAAGTCGAAAATGTGGCTACATACAAAACCCGGCAGTACGTTTTACGGGATTAGCGATTGGTATTATTGCCGGAATCGGTAGTTTTGGTATATCAACCGCACTAGGTGTCGGCGGATCGATGGCACTCGCCCTCGCGCTACCGTATATCGAAGCACAGGCGGCAGAAATTATTGCAGGAAATGTTTTTGAAGATATCTCCGGTATCGATACAGGCGACGCTGCTTATGTAGGTGCGGCTGGTCTCATGGGATCGGTCGCTATGAACCGTGGCCTCAAGCCACTTAGTAAAGAAGAAGGGCTCAAACAACTGGCAGCCAATAAAGAAACGTATCAGCGTTACGCTGAAAATGAACGTTTCATCGCTCGCTCGACACCTTTTGATCTCACGAATCGTTTCTCGTTCCTTGGCTCTGTCGCGTTTTCACTTACGCCAGCTATGCAACGTTCAAAAACAAGCGCTAGTATGGCCATGATGAATATCGCAAGTCTCATACCAGCTTCATTTGCATCGCTACTACCAAGCGCTAAAGCGATGGCCGTAAATCCAGCATACTTTGATAAATGCAATGATCAGGCCTACAAAGCAGTCGGTATTGCATGTGGACCATTTGGCGAAGAGCGCTATGGTCTTAGCGAAGAAGAACTTAAGATGGATCAATTTGAAAACAACACCTGGATGGCAGAAACTGGCAATATCGATCCCGACAGCGAAACTGGTGAACCAAAAAACAATAATCAACCTTGGAATTATGTGAAATTTCTCGAACAATGCACTTACCGCACTGTAGGGTGGGGAGAAAATCAAAATGAAAACGAAGGCGATGGTAGTAATTGTATCAAGCCAGAAAACGAAGAGCTCAATAAACATTTCCGCGTCTATACAGTCGATCGTTCTGTTGATGAAATGTATGACGGTGAAGACCTACTCGAGAGCACTTCGGCAGCCTATCGCAGTGGTCAAACAAGTACAGCTGGCGCCGATGGTTGGGCGCTACCGACAGTCGACACTTTTACTATTGTCGGTAACTATACATTCGATCACCAATCTATCGATCTTGCCGATGAAAATGAAGCTGTCACTATCGGTAAACCAGTGTTTGCTGCAAGAGATGGTAGGGTTGTTGCAGCAGGTACAAAGACTAACTATGGCAACTGGGTTGTTATCGAACACGATATCGAAGGGCGCAAGATGAGCACCGTCTACGGCCACCTGGAGAGTACTTTGGTCGACATTAATGACACTATAAAAGCTGGCGATGAGATCGGCAAAGTAGGGAAGACCGGCACCACGCCGAGTGCACGTCTCCGATTTGAACTATGGAGTGGATCACCCCTCGACGGAGGCAGTCGGACAGACCCAACGCCAATAATCACTGCCCTTTTGGGCAGGAGTGATGAGGTGAGTGATGTTTAAGAAACGTATATTTGCCTTTATAGGTGCGGTTATTATTGCCGCCTCGACTATTGCCGACACCGTGCAGGCGGCAAAATTTGACGCCCAAATGTATTCAACAAACAGTATTATGTTTTATGATCCACGCTGTTCAACCGAAACAAGCAGTGGAGTTTTGACACTTGCAGGCAATGATAATCTAGAGAAGATTCTTAATTTCTTTATGCGCAAAGGCCTTAACCTCGCTCAAGCCAGCGGAATTGTCGGAAATATGATGATTGAGTCGCGACTGGAGCCGGCAATTATTCAGGGTGGAGAAATGGCACCGCCAGGTTATTTGCCAAAATCTGGTATTGGGTTTGGACTTGTACAATGGACATCAAAAAACCGTCAGGATAATATGGTTATACATATCCTTGGCGCCAACAAAGCACGCGAAGTAGGTATCGCCGTACCAAACGATAAACAAACCTGGGCAGGACTTGGTGTTGATATTACCGATCTTAGCGGACAACTTGATTTTACATGGGAAGAACTGTCGGGAGATTATTCTCAGACACTTACCGCGCTAAAAGCCACTGACGATCCAGTACAAGCTGCTGTTATTGTTCATGATGGTTACGAAAGATCAGCCGACTCACCAGCAAAAGTAATTAGCCATCGCGGTGGAAATTCCAAAAAAATATATGATGACTATATCGACCGTGAACCTATTGGTGGCTCAACAGCTCCACCAGAATTGCGCGATCCTGATGGCGACACTACAGATGATCAAGCGGTGGCAATGTCAAATCAGACAACAGCAAGCAACAGCACAGCAAGTGGCAGCTGTATACCGGGTGGATTTAGTGGCGGTGACTTATCGCAAACTGTTGCCGCCTATGCCTGGCCGGAATTTATCAGAGCTGGCAGCTCAACTAGTACAATGTCTGGCTACGAAGGTCGCACGATTAAATCGACTGACATGACCGATACGTATGCAGATGCAGTATCCCGTGCGATGGGCGAAGGACGCTATGTTGGCGGTACACGTCTGCGTGGTGTTGACTGCGGCGGCTTTGTGACACTCGCTATCACCGATAGTGGTTTTGATAAAGGCTACAACAATAGTGGCAAGGGTGGAAATACCGTCAGTCAGGAAGCATGGTTGCGAGAAAACTGGCAACAAATTAGCGCAACCGACGCAAGCGATCGTCAACCTGGTGATGTCGCAATCAATGCCCAGCACACATATCTGTATATCGGTGATTTATTTGATAGCAAGATCGCATCTGCGTCCTGGGATGAACGTGCACCGATGCAAGGCAGTGAAGCTGTTGCCGACAGCTCATTCCGTTGGTATCGTAAATCAATAACACCCTCGGGAGGTGAACGATGAATAATATCGACCCAATAGCAATACGAAGACGAAAAATAATTGTGATTGTTGCCGGTATATTTATACTTGCTATCACATGGAGTGTAATCGTACTTATGAGTCGGAGCGGTAAGGTAGGACTATATATATCTACTGTGCCAAATAACGCCAATGTGATGATTGGCGACGCCAAATACGGACGCGGCACCCAATGGCTTACACCTGGCACATACCAGGTTAATATCAGTAAGGACGGATTTGAGGCAACTAAACGCACTGTTATAGTGTCGAGTGAAAAAGAGCAAAATGTACTGGCCGTATCACTACTACCAAAAAGTACCGAGGCAAAAGAGTGGGCAAAAAAGCACGAAGCCGACTATAAGAAGAATGAGCAATATGGCTCAATAGAGGCTTCGCAAAATGGTAAGTACTTTACAAAAAATAACCCTATCACAATGAAGCTTCCATTTAAGGATCCGTACTTTACTATTGGCTATACTGTAGATGAAAAACAATCTATCACTATTACTATCAAAACCCCGTCGCCACGATATCGTTTTTATGCGATAGAAAAAATTCGTGAATTCGGCTATGATCCGACTGACTTTCGTATAATGTTTAGTGATTTCAAAAATCCTTTGGAGCAGACAAATGAATAAACAGATGCAAAACCTTCTCATTGCTCTTGGTACAGTTATTATTGCTGGCGGAGCATTGCTATATGGCGCACTCACGGCGCCGCGCAACGAAGCAGTACCGCACACATCAACTACACCATCGGTGGTCGCTACACATCGCCCACAAACAACCGAACAGGATCGTGATGCTATCTTCAAATCACTAGAAGTAGCGTACCCAAAAATAGCGACCGACTACACGATAGCAAAAGGTACCTTTTATGAAAACAACACTTGGTATGGCACTACAATGACCTATAAAGGAGAGGATTCTATGAATCGAGATACATTACGTGTACTTGTTCAGAAAAAGGACGGCCTATGGGTGTTTCGCACAAAACCACCAACGCCACTTCTCTCAAAGTACGATTATCCGGACGTACCAGTAAAAGTATTGCAATCTATCAATAAACCTGTCAGTCTTCCAGGTGTAGATGCGGCTACTTCAGATCGATAACAAGTGCTTTATCGAGCCGCGCATGCGTCGAGGCACTCGTCATAATAATCTGATAATCTTTGAATCGTGTTGTTAATTGTGTCTGGCGATTTTCGTCCAGCTCACTAAATACATCGTCGAGCAAAACAATAGGTGCGAGCCCGGTTAGGTGCTGCACAACGTCAACTTCAAGAAACTTTAAGGCCAACAATATCGTACGAACCTCGCCACGCGATGCGGTAGATGCCGCCAAACGCTGATTAAGATAAAACAATACATCATGACGGTGCGGACCAACACTTGTCGATCCTAAAATTTTATCTTTTTCGTAATTTTGCTCTAAAGCTCGTAGTAATTTTTGCTGTGTTTGATCGATCAATGTATGTGAATAATGAACCGACACCTCATCGTTTGTCTGCGCGATAATATTATATGTTGTATTGAGACCCTGATTGAGTTGCTCAATAAGACGTACGCGCATATCAATAATCTGTGCGCCATACTCGCTCAAGCTAATATTCCAAGCAAAGAGTTCGTTCGGATAGCTACTCGTCTTAAGTAACTTATTTCGCTGCAAAAGCGCACGCTCGTAACGATGAATAATACGACTATATTCAGGATAGATCTGCGTTGCAAATTTATCGATGAATCGGCGACGGCGCGCTGGTGATCCACCGATAAGACGCAAATCGTCCGGCTCAAACAACACTACAGGATAATGCTTCGAGGCGGGGAGTCGTGCTGATATTTTATCATCAATCTCAAACGTCTTGCGGCGGTTTGGACGAGAGGGTTGAAACTTAACAACTCGCTCTGTATCATCTAGCCCAAGATCGATTCGCCACCATTCACTACCATCACGCAATAGCTCATTGTCGGTCGCCTTAAATGAACGTCCATTGAGCGCTACTGCAATCGCTTCGAGCAATGTCGTTTTACCACTTCCGTTCGAGCCCGTCACAAGTGTTACGTTTGGCGAAAGAATGTGCCGAAACGAGGTATGGGCGCGAATATTCTCAACGGCGAGCGAGCGAATCAGCATCACTAGCTCTTAAGAGGCATAATAATATGCTGATAATCGCCGTCACTTTGACCAGAGGAGAGTACGCATGGAGCTAGCTTGCCGCTAAACCTAAAGATTACCGTCTCGCTATCAATGACACCAAGCGCTTCAATAAGGTATCGTGAGTTGATCGTCACTTGACCATCTGTCGTCACGTCAGCCGCAGTCTCTGATGTATTCTCACCAAGCTCGCTCGCGATAGAGTGGAGCGACAATACATCTCTTGTAGCATCAGCTGTAATCGTAATACTTCCGCCAGACTCTCTTGCGAATAAACCTGCGACCTTGGTGATGCGCGCAAGCTCCGCACGAGGAACTGTCACCGATGTCTCCGACGAGGCAGGAATAAGCTGCCTGTAATCAGGGAAATTACCATCGATCAAACGACTTGTTATCTCTGCATCATTGATACGAAATCGAACTTGTGTTTCATCGAATAAAACTTCCACTTCATTAATATCGTCATTGAGAGACCGGAGCACTTCCTGAAGTGTACTCGTTGGTATGATAGCCGCCACGTCGCTCTTTGTCTCCACAAGACGCTTTTCAGATAACCTATAACCGTCTGTTGCCGCAAGATATAGCGATCCTTCATGTGAATGCCAGTACACACCAGTGAGCACAGGGCGGGTTGCATCGCTACTGGCTGTGAGAGTTGTTTGCGTTAGTGCCTGCTTAAGATCGATCGTTGCAATTGCGTAGCTAACAGCAATCTTTTCGTTAATAGTTGGTAACTCAGGAAAATCATCTGCAACAACACCATTAATCACCGATTTGTAACCTTCGGCAGTAATGTGGAGATGATTATCTTCAACGCGAAGAGTGACGGTCGTCTTCGGAAGACTACTGACAAACTCTGTCGCAAGGCGCGCCGGGATTGTGATGGCCCCCTCATTAATAATCTTTGCGCCAATTAGTTGGCTCGATGCAATCTCAAGATTTGTTGCAGCTACCATAAGTCGATGTCCATCTGTACGAAGAAGGATATTACTGAGAATAGGAAGTTGTGTTTTGCCACCTGCAACACGTGAAGCGCTGCTAAGTGCCCGTGCAAGATTCTCTTGAGTGACAGTTAGTTCCATTATTAGTTATTCCTTTCTTTTCTCTTCGTAGTACTAGTTATAGGTGCTGGGGAAAGTGTGCATAGATCGGTATTTAACAGATACAAAAGACGCCGGAAGACTGTGGAAATAATTGTGCAGAATACGTCAACTTTAGTGCGTATAAGTAGGACATTTCCACGACTAGACTTAGTTGATTTGTAGGACAGAGTGCCGTGTGTGGACAAACTCTCACATGTAGTCCCCAGGTTTCTACTGGTTTCGTACACATCATTTCCACATGTTTTACGCATAGAGGCGCTCCCTTATTTCAGAAACTTGTTCACGAATAGTGAAGTCGAGCTTGATAGACTTTTCGATTTTTTCTATCGAATGAATCGCTGTAGTGTGATCTTTGCGTCCGAGTTCGTTTGCTATCTTAGGGAAGCTAAGGTGGAGTTCGCTACGAAGTAGGTACATAGCTATTTGACGAGGTACGACGATATGTTTATCGCGTTTTTGGCTGCACATTTCGATAACAGAGAGTGAGAAGTATTTTGCTGTCTTATCGATAACCTGCTTGGAGGTGATATGCTGTGGTCTCGTGCGGCGTACATTGCCTAGGAGTCCTTCGGCGGTGGAGATATCTGGTGCGATGCCGCGCATCTCTGAATAGGCGAGTAATTGATTGAGCGCACCTTCGAGTTCGCGAATATTTGTTTTGATATTTGTCGCGAGATATTCTACGGTGTCGCGTTCGAGCTCGACTCCAGATAGGGCGGATTTTGCTTCTATGATTGCGCAACGAGTCTCAAAGTCAGGCATCTGAATATCGATTGCCATACCCATTTCGAATCGACTTCGAAGCCTTTCGGTGAGGGTGGGGATGCTTTTAGGCGGTTTATCGCTACTGATGATAATCTGTTTGTTGTTTTGATGCAGTGCGTTAAAGGTGTGAAAAAACTCTTCTTGAGTTTTTTCTTTATTGGCAATAAATTGCATGTCGTCGATAATAAGAACATCGACGTTTCGATACTTATCAGAGAATCCCTTTTTCTTAAAGCGAATACTTTCGAGGAATTCTTTGACGAATGTTTCAGAGCTAATGTAGACAACTCTCATTTCGGGCTGGTTTTTGAGGATTTCATTTCCAACAGCCTGAGTGAGGTGGGTTTTACCAAGACCAACGCCACCGTAAAGAAAGAGCGGGTTGTATTTGAT
The DNA here is from genome assembly GCA_964557445.1 of uncultured Candidatus Saccharibacteria bacterium. Classification (GTDB taxonomy): domain Bacteria; phylum Patescibacteriota; class Saccharimonadia; order Saccharimonadales; family Saccharimonadaceae; genus UBA2112. Next base: position 76,527 of record CAZLAF010000002.1, on the reverse strand, counting down.
GCCTGGGTATTGCGCGACAGCTTGGCAAGCAGTGTAGGCGAGGTCATTACTTGAGCCAACGATAAAGTTAGAGAATGTATAGCGAGGATTGAGTCCTGTTTCTGGAGTTGTAGCTGATGATATCGAGGCAGGGCGAGCACTTGTTAGTTCAGAGGCAGCTTTTGAGAGAGTTGTCTCTCGACTGACGGTCGTGCGCTTACCACTTGTCTTAACAATATATTTAATTTGCTCAGGCTCGATGCCATTTTTAGCAAGTACCTGGCGTATTTGATCGGTAAACTTTACCTGAAACTGGCGAACTGCAAAGATATTAGGTACCGCTATAACGACCTGTTCGTTTGTCGATTCGACAAGCTCGGTGTTTTTAAACCATGTTACAAAGGTTGCATGAGGAACCGAGAGTTCGATTTCACCAAGTACACTTTGCCATAACGAATGCTGCACGCTTAAACCCCTAGGAATACCCTCGTCACAAGTAGTTAATGTCTGTTAAATACTATAGGCGAGTCGAGAGTTTTCCACAACCATAAAAGTAAAGAGAGGAGAGGGCGGTATAGAGAGGGTACTTTTCCACATATATGAATCTTATCTGTAAATATGTGGATAAAGTATATGTATTGGTGGATAACTATTGTCCTGGGTTGAAAAAAACTAGGAAATAAGTTAGAATTACAGAGATATGCCAAAAAGAACTCACCAACCACATACACGACATCGCGCTCGTACGCATGGTTTTCGTGCGCGCATCTCGACAAAAGCTGGTCGTGCTGTATTGAAGCGCCGCCGCATCAAGGGTCGAGCAAAAGTATCTATCTAATCTTATAGATAGTATTGATAAGAACAGTAGGTAACTATAATTTACCTACTGTTTTTTACTATCAAACTATTACCTGTAGACCATTAAATACCTACCAAGCGCTTTACTATATCCCCTCTACTAATTACTATTAATCTATATATGCTAGCTTTTAAGTACCGGTTTCATGGTCATGGTAGTTTACGTTATGTCTATACGCATGGCGAGTCGGTGCGTTCGCGACTTATCACTATCAAGCATAGTCGCCATCCGAAGCGAAAGCTGCCGCGTGTGGCTGTGGTGGTGAGTAAAAAAGTTCACAAGAGTGCAGTTGGGCGAAATCGTATACGTAGACGGCTGTACGAAATTATTCGCCAAGAGTTGCCGTCGTTTCATGATAATCAGGATCTGGTGTTGATTGTGTTTTCGAGTGAGGTGTTGACGACGCCGCACGATGAACTGAAAAAACTTGTTACGCATCTATTGTCATCTGGTGGTATCTATAAAAAATAACGCGCGGGTGCTATAATTAGTCTAAATATTTGACAGAATTGGAGTAGAAACTCGTGAATATCTTTGAGGTGCTCGTTGTTCAACCGCTGTTCAACTTGCTCATGTTGCTGTATGTTGCCGTGCCGGGCGGTGATTTTGGTATTAGTATTATATTGTTTACGATATTGCTACGTATCGTTTTGCATCCACTCGTTAAGCGTCAGCTGCATCAGACGAAATTAATGCGTAAGCTACAGCCAGAGCTCGAGCAAATCAAAAAGCGCAACAAGGGTAATCGGCAAATGCAGGGTATTCAGATGATGGAGCTTTACAAGCGACACGGAGTGAGTCCATTCCGTTCTATCGGAATCCTTCTTATACAACTACCGATATTTATTGCACTTTTCCTTGTGATTCAGATATTTACACTACATCGAGAGCGTCTCGAGGTTTTTACTTACGATATTCTCGAAGGTATTTCACAAATCAAGTTTATTGTTGATAACCCAGCTGAATTTAATGAAAAACTATTTGGTATTGTTGATCTTACGCAACATGCGATCAGTGCCGAAGGCATCAATCTTATCTTGGTTGGCTTGGCTATTGCAGCGGCAGTTGGTCAGTACTATCAGAGTAAGCAAATAATGCCACAAGATAGCACCAAGCGTCGTCTTCGCGATATTATGGCCGATGCGGCGAACGGTAAGGATGCAGATCAGTCAGAGATAAACGCGGCAGTTATGGGTAAGATGGTCGTCATATTGCCGTTTATGATGCTCTTTATTATGCTCAGCTTGCCAGGTGCAATTGCACTCTATTATGCGACATCAACACTTGTCACACTACTGCAACAATCAATCATTCTGAAGCAAGATGAAGAAGAGCTCGAAGAGATAGCATCGCACCCTGCACCAAAAAAGGCTGGCAAAAAAGCCACCGCTAAAGCCCGCGCTAAGGCGGCAAATGAAGCAACAGTAACTCGTATTGTTGCAAAGGATGTCAAAGCCAAGAAGTCCAAGAAAGAGAGGTGATATATGAATCAGCAAGAATCAATTGAGTTTGCAAAAGAATACGTATCCAACTTGATTGCATTTTTTGGTGTGAATGTAGATGTCGAGGTGCGATGTGAGGACGATGTGATCGAATTGTCAGTACCATCGACAGACATTAATAGTATCTTGATCGGTAAGAATGCTGAGACGTTACGTAGCATGCAATATTTGTTATCGACAATTCTACGCAACAAAGACGCTGCGATCACGCGTGTGAATATCGATATCGCTGACTACAAAAAGCAGCGCGCTGATAAAATTGCAAAACAGGCTCGAGAGTGGATAGAGGAAGTTATTCGCACAGGTGACTCAAAAGTATTGAGTCTTAATGCGGCTGATCGTCGTATTGTACATCATGTCGCGAGTGAGTACTCGGATGTGCAGACTTTTTCTGAAGGCGAAGGTCGTGATCGAAAGATCATTATAGCGCAACAAAGCTCATAGTTACGTAAAAGGGTGTTATATTTTTAAACTCTCGATATAGATATCCAGGGTTTGTTTTGCCATTTTGCGCCATGAATATTTTGTGCGCTGCTGCTTTCCGTTTTCGATAAGCGACTTGCGTAGTTTGTCGTCTGAAAGTACTTTATCGATAGTGACTGCAATATCGTCTGTATCGAGTGGGTCAAAGTAAGCAGCAGCATCGCCAAGCACCTCTGGCATACATGAGGCGTTACTGCTGGCAACTGGCGCATCGTAGTGCATGGCTTCGAGTGGCGGCAATCCAAAGCCTTCCATGAGCGAAGGGAAGACATAGGCTGCGCAGTTTTCGTAGAGCCAGTCACGTTGGTCGTCTTCAACAAACCCGGTATAGTGGATATTTTTGTAGCCTTGCTTTTCGAAGTAGTCTTTAGTTATTTGTGCGCTTTTGTTGATACGCCCGACCAAGATAAGCCCAAGATCCGGATATGTAGCTAAAAGTTTTTGATGCGCATCACCAAGGCGACGGATATTTTTGTAGTCGCTTTGTTGGCCTACATATAAAAGGAATTTTTTATACCGCGTGTCATATGGTGTCACTTTGCCAGCCTGGAGTTTTTCAGCGGCTTCGTAAGTAACGATTACTTTGTTTTCGATACCTTTGTGAAAAACTTCTATTTCTTGTTTGATAGTTTTGGTAGGAACGATAATACGGACATTTTTAGAGAGTGCTCGGTGAAATATGAAGCGTCCAATTAGCTGCTTGGCGTGATAAACAAACCAGTTTTTATCTGAATTATACGTCTTGAGAAGGGTGAGGTCATGAAAAGTTGTAACGCTTTTGCCGTGATAAAGAACCGGTTGTTGAGGCATGCAAAAGTGCACGAGATCAGCATTGAGGTTATTGAGGTATGTCAAAAAGCCGGTTTGCTCAGCGAAGGAGTAGTTGGGATAGTCGATGGTGCGGATAGTGAAATTGGGGTTGGTAGGGGTGTAAAAATCTTTGTCCTTTGCAGGGACGAGGATAGAGTATGTATTAGTAGTGTCGATCTGCTCTAGATAGTGAATTAGCCGTTCGACGTAGCGACCTGTCGAAGAATTAATAATACGCGCATCAATAGCGATATGGCTCATTTTTGTTTTTTTGCCTCATGGTACTCTTCTACTAAATAGAGCGGGCGTTGCTTGGTCTCATTGAAGATGCGTCCGATGTATTCGCCAATAATGCCGAGTGATAGTAACTGAACGCCACCAAGAAAAAGGATAACGGCCATAAGCGAGGAGTAACCTTCGCCAGTTGGGACGCCAAATAATGGACGAACAAGAAGGTAGAGGATGTACACAAAGGCAATAAACGATATTGTGATACCAAGGAGTGAAGCGACCCGTAGCGGTGCGGTAGTAAAGCTTGTGATACCGCTAATAGCGAGGTCGAGTAGCTTTGGATAGCTCCATTTAGTGTCACCAGCTACTCGCGATTCGCGGTCGTATAGTATCTCTCGTTTCCGAAAACCAACTTGGCTAAATATTGCTTTGGTATTGCGCTGTGATTCGCGGAACTGTTTGAGTGATTCCACGACTCGGCGGTCAAGCAGGCGGAAATCACCAGTATCTTCCTGGATAGGAACGCGTGTGACACGCTGAAGGAGCTTATAATACTGTTTGCTGGTGAATTTCTTGAGCCACGACTCGCCGTCGCGTGTACGGCGCTTGGCATACACATCGTCGTAGCCTTCTTCCCAGAGTTTTATCATATCAGGGATTAATTCTGGTGGGTCTTGCAGGTCAGCATCGATAATAACCATTGCATCACTTTTGATATGGTCGATACCAGCAATCATGGCAATTTCCTTGCCGAAATTGCGTGATAGATTGATATAGCTGATACGAGGATCTTTTTTGGCGTGCTGCTTGATGAGCCAAAGGGTGTCATCGGTACTACCGTCGTTGACGAATAAAAACTCTAATCGATACCCCGGGAGCGATTTACCAAGACCGTCTAGTCGCTCACAAAGCGCGTCGAGGACTGGCGCCTCATTGTAGGCGGGTATCAAAATAGTGAGGGACTTCATAGGTCTAGTATAACAGAGGCGTAGTTACGATTTAATACTCTGTATAAGCGACACTAGGTTGGTTGCCGTGGTCGCGCCGGATTTGGCAAGATAGTCGGTCTTGGCGTGGGCTGATTCGTTCTCGCTACCAAGGATTGCACCTGCATGTCCCAGTTGTACGCCTTCTGGCGCGTGATGGCCAGTTACGTACGCATAGACAGGTTTGGTGATGTGTTTGGCGATATAATCGGCAGCCGTATATTCGCTGACACCGCCGATTTCACCAATAAGAATAATCCTGTCTACTTCTGGGTCGTTTTGAAACAATTTCAAAAAGTCCACAAAATCCGAACCCTTAATAGGGTCGCCACCAATACCAATAATATATTTTTGTCCGATACCGCGCTGAGTGAGCCCCGCCATGGCTTCGTAGGTGAGCGTGCCGCTGCGACTTACGATAGCCGCAGTACCAGGGAGGGCGAGATTGGCAGGTATAATACCGAGCTTGTTGTTACCAGGAAGCAGTATACCTGGGCAGTTAGGTCCGATTAGCCTACTCTGTGATTTTTCTAAATGTTGTGATATTTGCAACATATCATGAATAGGTATACCTTCAGTTATACAGACGATAAGTGGAATATTTGCTTGTATTGCTTCGAGTATGGCGCCTTTGGCATGTGCGGCTGGTACAAATATAACTGAAATATCCACAGCCATGTCAGTTTGTATATCTGCAATCGAACCATATACAGGCACACCATGAATTTTCTCACCAGATTTATTTGGTGACGTGCCAGCAACAATGTGCGTGCCGGTATCGAGCATTGCTTTGGTGTGAAACGCACCATGGCTGCCAGTGATACCCTGTACGATCACGTTTTTGCCAGTGAGTAGTTCTTCGGTCATATTGATACCTCCTGTTTGGCGTTTGCTATGGCATCGGCAAGACTCGGCTGGAGGGCGATATTGTGCTCGGCGAGTATGGCGGCTGCTTCTTGATAATTGGTGCCAGCCAGGCGAACGGTGAGCGGTGGAAGATTGGTGATCTTGGCGCGCGCAGCCACGATGGCTCGTGCTACTTCGTCGCAGCGGGTGATGCCAGCAAAGATATTGATAAGAATCACCTGTAGGTTTGGGTATTCCATGAGACGCTCAAATGCTGCTAAAATACTCGCTTCATTGGCGCCACCACCAATATCGAGAAAGTTTGCTGGTGTTAGTCCGCTATCTGCTACGGCATCGACTGTCGCCATGGCCAGGCCGGCGCCATTAGCTACGGTTGCCACGACACCCTGAGGGTCGAGAGTGACAAAATTGACCTCCGACTTCTCTGCTTCAAATCGCCATTCTGGGTGGCGAAACGCCGCCGCGTCGTCGAGCTCCATTTTGCAATCACCTGCTATCAGTTTGCCAGCGCTTGTCAGGATGAGTGGATTTATCTCGAGTAGTAGCGCGTCGTTTTTGGTAAAAATCTTGTAAAGGTTTTCAACCAAATCTTGCAGTGCAAAAGTTTGTTCGGGTAGGTCAAAGTAGTCTGATAGGTCTTGGCCGAGCTCGTCCCATTTGTCATCCCTCATTTCCCACTTTCTAAAATCTGTCTGATCTTCAACCTCTATGCCGCCCTTGCTATGCGCCATCAGTTTTATAGTGGCTGTTGGCTTGTCTATTAGGACAGACAAATAGAGCTCGCGGTCGATAGTAATCAATTCTTCAGCAAGTACTGTATTGGCGGTAAAGCCTTTGATGTCGAGGGTAAGGATATTTTGACGTGCAGCTATATACTCATCGGCGCTTTGCACCACTAGTACGCCTCCGGCTTTACCACGACCACCGACAGGTACCTGCGACTTGAGGACAGCTGGCAAAAACTCGGCCGACTCACCTGCTATGTAGCTGCGTGGCGTCGGCACACCATGTGCGGTAAGGATTTGTTTAGCTTCGTATTCGAGGAGTTTCATCTACTTTGAGTGTAGCAGAGCACGCCACATTTGCTGCACCCACTGCTTTATTGATGCTCTATGTTTTGTGATTATATAAACAACCCATATTCCAACAACACCAACCAATGTATTGAGTATAATAGGGCTGTTTTCTGGAGCTGGAACAAAGACATCGACGCTAAAGATAATGAATGCTTGGAGACAATAGACAAACAATGAAGCCTTACCTAAGATCAGAAGCGAACCTTTGGTAGCTGAGCTAATCCATTTTTCGTATCTACGAAATAGCAGATATAGAGTAAGGAACCATAGGACACCAACGGCAATTCTACCTTTTGCAAGAGAATTTTTGTCAAAATAAGGGATTATTTCGTGTGGCATCCAAAGTATCGATAGCACATGAGGGGCAATAATGACGATCCAGGCAACACTCACAATATAGGTCCCGACACCTAGAGTCACAATACTCCACCAACTGACTTGTCGTATTTTTTGAGGTATTCTTTTCACAGCTGCTTCAATAGACGGAAGGTAGAATCCGATAATAATTCCAAACATAAATATCAACTGCCAAGCGGTATAGAACTGAAGGATGGGCGTAAAAGCGTAAAAGTACCACACTAGTACACTTAAGAGCGCTACGAGCCATACGTAGCCCTTTGCTATGAGCCACAAGACCAACGGTGATACTGCCATGAAAACAGCATATCTGCCTAGGAAGTCGGCCCAGCCGAACTGGTACTGTAATGTAATGGTTTTAAATAAAATCTCCATAGCGGAGCCTTGATATGGCACAGCTCGTGGATATCCATCTGGTAGTAGGTATGCCCATAGCGTGTAGAGTAAAGTAAAGACAATAGTGAGTAGATAGAGGGTACCTGCTCTCTTCCAGAGCTTTTTAGCGACAGCGAGAGGCTGTTTTATGATTTTTGGTCCGTATATGTATCCCACCAGGATGCCCGATATGACAAAGAAGCCCTCTGCAGCAGAAGCAAGCAAGGCGCTATTATTTGTGGCTAGCTGAAAGAAAAGAGATGGTTGGTAGGCTAAGTGATCGGCGAAGATAATAACTAAAAAAAGCCCACGCAGTAAGTCGAGAGCGATCAGCCTAGATCGATTATCTGGATTTAGGCTTGCTATCCAGTTTGAAACAGTGCTTTTTAGTGCAATAAAAAACATTTTATTTTATAAAAAACCCTCTTAATTTGCGCAAACCTGTTTGTTCAGGTGGCAGATCGTCCCATAGTATGTCACGAAAGTGCTGAGAGTCTACCTTTTTATTACGTTGAATATGCCATCGGGTTTGCAGCTTCTTGATGCTCAAAGGAACGCTCACAAGAGCACCCTTGAGTGCTGGCATGCCTTTGCCTTTTACGATTGCATTACCGAGCATCATCCAGTAGGCGATAAAAAGTCGTATGCCAACAGAAAACAGGAGCTTTCTAGGGATATTCTTTATGTATAGCAACGGTAGGTTCTTAAATGTTTGATACACGGCAAAGCCACTCGGCATGCGGCTGGCCGTCGAGCCCTGCTTGTGATACGCGACCGCATCTTTGGTGTAATAGACCTTCCACCCCGCTAACTGTGCACGTAGACTAATATCGACGTCTTCGTAGTAGGCAAAAAAATCTTCATCGAAATCGCCAATCTCTTTTAGCATTTTTGTGTCATAAAGACTAGCTCCGCCAGTCGCTCCTAGGACTAATCCAGATATCGGTGCTTGTTCTGTTTTATCCTCGCGATTTCGCGGAAACGGCAAACCCCATTTTGAATACCAGTCGCCAGTACTGTCGATCCTCTTACCATCACCCAGCAGTAAAAGGCCGGTAGTGATGCCGGATTGCTGTTTTTTTGCGGTCTCTACGAGCGACTGCAGCCACTTTTTATCTGCTATAGCATCATTATTAAACAATGCAATATAGTCGTATTCTCTCTCTATTGCCCAGCGAATGCCAGTGTTTACGCCGCCCGTAAAACCAAGATTTTTATCGTTGTAGAGAGTTACTAGCCTGTCTCCATATTGCTCTTCAAGCTCTTTGAATCTATTTGCTGATCCATCATGCGATCCGTTTTCTACCGCAATAACCACAAAATCTTTATAGGTTTGCTCCATCAGAGATGCGACACAATTTATTGTGTCGGAAATCCCCTTGTAATTTAATACAACGACCGCAACCCGTATTGAACTATCCATAATCCTCCCTATATCTTATAATGTTTAAGAGTAATATGAAAATCTCAAATATAATTAGTCGTCGCAACCGTATACTGTTGCGCGAGTTGGTGATTACTGACTTTAAGTTACGGTACCAGGACTCCGTGCTTGGGTATGCTTGGAGTGTATTGAAGCCTTTATTTTTATTCCTAATTCTATACATTGTTTTTGATAAATTCCTTCGTTTAGGCCGGGATATCGAAAATTTTCCTGTTTACTTATTGCTCGGTATCGTTCTCTGGACATTCTTTTCTGAGGCAACCAACCTTGGCCTCCAATCAATAATTGGTCGTGGGGATTTGATTCGCAAGATTAACTTCCCAAAATATATCATTGTTATTTCCGGTACTATATCGTCACTTATTAACCTAGCCTTCAACCTGTTGGTTGTGGCGGTTTTTGTAATATTTAGTGACATACAGCTTACGTGGCATGTGGTATTGTTGATACCTTTGATTATTGAGCTATATATCTTTTCGCTCGCTGTCGCTTTCTTTCTAGCTGCAGTTAATGTGAAGTTGCGGGATATCGGGTATTTATGGGAGGTTTTTTTGCAAGCAGCGTTTTATGCGACACCTGTACTATATCCGCTTCAGATGGTATACGGCCAGTGGCCAGAGGCAGCAAAATTATTAATGATAAATCCTGTGGCACAGGTGATCCAGGACGCACGATTCGTAGTCGTTACCGACGGCACAATTACTTCCTGGGGGTTGTTTGGTGATTGGAAAGTTTTGATACCATTCATCATCATTGCCGTAGTAGCAGTACTCGCAGTGTTTTATTTCAAAAGGAACTCTCCATATTTTGCGGAGGATATATAATATGACGCATCAAGAAAATGCAGTAATAGTTGAGAATCTTACTAAGACATTTAAGATTCCAACAGAATCAAGTAATGGACTGAAGCAGAAGCTCATTAACACATTAAAGGGCAAGAAGGGATATAGGGAGTTTACTCCATTAAACAATGTATCTTTTGAGATAAAAAAGGGAGAGTTTTTTGGTATTGTTGGTCGTAACGGATCAGGCAAGAGTACGTTATTAAAGTCTATTGCTAATATATATACGCCAACAAGAGGTTCGGTGCATGTCGATGGGTCTCTCGTGCCTTTTATTGAACTGGGTGTTGGTTTTAACCCTGAACTTACAGGTCGAGAAAATGTATTCCTCAACGGTGCCCTACTTGGATTTAGTCGAGCCGAGATGGAGGCTATGTATGATGATATAGTTGATTTTGCCGAAATTGGTGACTTTATGGATGAGAAGTTAAAAAACTACTCTAGCGGCATGCAGGTACGATTAGCTTTCTCTATTGCTATTAGGGCAGATGGTGATATTCTTCTCCTCGATGAGGTGTTAGCGGTTGGCGATGAGGCATTCCAGAGAAAGTGTTTTGACTATTTTGCGCAGTTAAAAATAGAGAAGAAGACGGTTATTTTAGTTACACACGGCATGAGTAACGTAAGAGATTTTTGCGACAGAGCCATGCTCTTGAGTGACGGACAGATTAAACATATCGGTAGTACGCAGGAGATTACAGAACTGTATGAAAAAATTAATCTACCCGATCCAGAGAAGGAATTAGTTACTGTAGGTAAGAAAATTGATGATAGTGAAAGTATTGACGAGAGGCTTGATGTTGCTGTTAAATCTGTTTCTAAAAGCGGTAAAGATGTAAATCAATTTCTTGCTGACGATAAGATATACCTAGAGGTTAATGTAGTAGCTCAAGAGTACATAGATGACGTATTCTTGGGTATCTCGATACATAAGCCGGATGGCGAAGCGGTGTTTGTGAAGACAACAGAGGATAATCCACTACCTATACTTAATTCAGGTGCGAAGGTTCGTGTTTTATTTGAGATTCAGAATATATTTGCAGAAAATACATACTATGTGAATATATCAATAAAGAGCAATGATCGGGCGAAAGTACATCTTATTAAAGAAGATACGAAGCGTTTTAGGGTGGTTAATTCTGGCATACACAAGACAACCTTTAGGCCGATAGTCTCGATAACGTACAAGAAGGACGACAGTAAAGATAGATAACTACCATGTCATCAAGAAAAAAAGTTATATATACATGCATAACTGGCGAGTATGACGGTCTATATAATCACCAGTATGTTGATGAAGAATGGGATTACGTGTGCTTTAGTGATAGTGTAGTTCAGACTGATCTAAACTCTTCATGGCGCATCCTACCTTTGAAGGATAAATCCTTTGATGACCAGAGGATCAATAGGTGGCACAAAATAAACGCACATCTATGTGTTGGGGACTATGAAGATAGTATTTATATAGATGGCAATATAGATATTTTAAGTAAAGATTTTTTTGATGAGATTAAAAAACAGAAAGAGTTGTCGAGTATTTTCTCTGTTATGGCTCACCCTGCAAGAGACTGCCTTTACCAGGAGGCCTTAGCTTGTATTGAATTAGGAAAAGATACTTCAAAAAACATAGAGCCACAAATGGAAGTGTATAGAAGGGATAGGTATCCAGAGCATAATGGGCTTTATACAAACAGTATTCTGTATAGAAAGCATAATAATAAAAAGGTGATTAAAATGATGAATGAGTGGTGGACTCAGCTGAGGGATTATTCAAGAAGAGATCAGTTGAGCTTGCCTTATATTTTTTGGAAGAATAAATTCAAGCCTCATATATTACCTTTTTCGTATGACATTGGCAAAGTAGGACCATTGTTCTATTATCCGCACACCGTTCATTTGAGAGGGTATGTGAGGGACTTATATGAACAGATTGAGACACTCACACGAAAAGAGAAGTCAATCAAAAATGACCTGGAGAGTATTGAGAGCAGGCTGGCCTTAATAGAGGAGTCCAGGCTTTGGAGGCTTAGGGGTAGGCTTATGGATATGCTGAGAAAAATCAATTAAGTAGTTTCCGCACAAAGATAGATTTATCCCATTGCTGTATTGGGGAGGGTGCAATAATTATGCACTCTGAATTTAGTCAGGGTAGAAATAACTTCCTTTTACACCTATAGGGTGTCGTCACCTATCTCTTGTGGTATTGTTTATGCCATTTCAGAAAATGCTCCAAACCTACAGTGTAGTCTGTGTTAGGGCTATAGCCTATTAATTGACTTAGAGCCGCAGTGTCGGCCCATGTTTTTACAGGCTCTTCTTCGCCCTTGTTGAAGTGTTTAATTTTTGAGTTAACTTTGGTGTATTTTGTTAGAAAATCTAATACATCGGATATCTTTACAGGTGATTGATTGCCTATGTTTAAGACTTTCGGCTCATGCTGTACGAAGTCGCTATCTAGTAGGCTAATCATAGCGTATACAACATCATCGATGTAAGTCATATCTCGCCACATTTGTCCTTTAGCACGTAATTCAATCTCTGTGCCATTTGTCAGTGCATCTGTCCACTTATAGTAAGCCATGTCAGGGCGACCCCAGGGTCCATATACATTAAAAAACCTAAGTCCGACCGTGTTTATTTTATTGGTATAAAAATAGGCAGATGCAATTGCTTCGTTCGCTATTTTTGTAGCAGCATAAAGCGACATCGGAGAGTTGGTTGGATCAGACTCTCTGAAAGGTATCGATGTGTTTGATCCGTACACTGATGAGGACGATGCGTATAGGAATCTATCTACACCAGTTTTGCTTGACATATCAATAATGTTGTAAAAACCTAACACATTAGCATCCACATAAGCGTCTGGGTTTTCTTTTGCATAACGAACCCCTGCTTGTGCTGCAAGATTCACCACGTGAGTAAACTTATGCTTGGTGAAGCACTTTTCTAGTGTAGCCATGTCTGTTATGTCAATTTTTTCAAAAGAAAAGTCGGTGTATTTATTTAGATTACTGAGTCTACTGTTTTTTAGATTTATGTCATAGTAGTTATTTAAGTTATCGATACCTATAACTTCTATGTCACCCTTTTCTAATAGTCCACTTGCAAGGTGGTATCCGATAAATCCTGCAACTCCAGTAATTAGAATTTTTCTCATCTCTTTTTTTATCTCTTAGCTATAATTCTGGTGATTATCTATATATTGTACATGGCTTCAAGGTAAGTATCCAGTTATGTTAGTATTGAATGAGCAATAAGATTAGGGGTTAAGATGTCAAATTATACAGACAGTCATTTTGAGGAGTATGGAGAGAATACTTCATGGTTCAAGGCTATGAGGCTAATTCCTGAAAAGAGTAAAGTTTTAGATGTAGGCTGTAGTAGCGGTAATTTTGGAGCGGAGCTGATTGCACGTAAATCATGTACAGTAGATGGGCTTGAGTTAGATATTGGTGATGTTAAGCTTGCCGAGCGACAACTTCGGAAAGTCTACAACTTAAATATTGAAACAGATGACATATCAGTCATTAAGGATCGATACGATGTAATTTATATGGGTGATGTTGTTGAACATTTATTTCATCCAATCGAAACTTTGACGCGCTGCAAGAGCTTACTTAAGAAGGATGGCGTGGTTGTATTTTCAATTCCTAATATGGCTCATGTCTCCATTAGGCTTCTGTTGCTCAAGGGTGACTTTAGCTATACAGAGACTGGTTTACTTGACAAGACACATGTCCATTTCTTCAACCTAGACGAGATCAAGCGTGTGTTTAAAGAGGCTGGCTATGACATCTCTCACCTTGATTATGTAGAAAAAGATTACCCAAAACGGCTTATTGAAGAGTGGTGTGACGAAATAGGAATTCAAGTAAAAAAGAAGTTTATTGATCGAACAAAACAGATTGATGCCGCCGCTTTCCAGTTTATTGGTGTCGCTTCAAAAGGAAAAAAAGTATCAAAAAAATTACCAAAATTTGGTCCAGTGGACTTTTTTGAAAGTTTTCACAACAATACGATTAACGCACTGAATGAGCGCATCTCGATTCTAGAGAAGGATAGCGCACGTCTAGCGAGCGACGCTGCTAAGTGGCGTAAGCTAAGAGGGGCCCCTGTTGTGGCTGTAGCTAGAAAACTAATAAAAAAAGTTAAGAGATAGTCGTGCAGGCCGTCTAGATGCAACATAGGCTACAATAATGAATATGGATAATTTAAAAATAGGCTTTATAGGTCAGGGCTTTATAGGGAAGCATATGGCTGACGACTTTGAAGCGCGACAATACAGTGTAGTCCGCTATTCATTAGACCCTCAGTATATCGATAACAAACAAGAGATACAGGAGTGTGACATTGTATTTGTTGCAGTTCCGACACCAACGACACCAGATGGTTTTAGTTTTGAGCTTGTGAAAGAAGTGTTGCCTCTGGTTCGGAATGGGGCAACGGTAGCTATAAAATCAACACTACTGCCCGGAACAACCAATGAGCTTCAACAGGAATTTCCGGATATTTATGTTATGCATGCACCAGAGTTTTTGCGAGAAAAAAATGCAGCAGAAGACTCATCTAATCCAGAAAGGAATATTATCGGTATACCAGTGGAGAATAAAGAGTATAGGGGTCGGGCAGAGCGGATACTGTCTGTGTTGCCTCGCGCAAAGTATAACCTCATCACCTCTTCTTACAATGCAGAGAGTATTAAGCATATAGGGAATGCATTTCTGTATACAAAGGTTGTTTTTATGAATATAATGCATGACCTCGTTGTAGGTGAGGGCGGGGACTGGTCGATAGTCGGTGAGGCTGTAGGTAACGACAGTCGCATTGGCCATAGTCACATGAAGCCTGTACATGAGTCGGGCAGAGGGGCCGGTGGCCACTGTTTCATAAAAGACTTCGAAGCGCTTATAAGGTATTCTTCTGATCACCCTGACCAGAAGAGTGTTGAGGTACTTAAGGCGTTGCGGGCAAAAAACAATGAATTACTTGTTTCAAGCGGTAAGGATATGGATCTGTATGAGGGTGTGTATGGGCTTGACGATAAGCCGCTGTAATTGTTAGTGTTAGGGACTGGTATGGTGTCTAGTTTTTTTTGCCAAACTCTTTTTTATACCTCTCGAGCACTTCATCTGTATTCCATGATGTGATATCTTGACTTGCATGCATGCGATAAAAGGCCTCTTCTTCATCAATTCTGGAGCTATCGACATACCACGGGAGATGCTTTGCTGTATAGGGTCGCCCTGTTCTTATGCTTGGGTGTAGTACGTAGTAGTCTGTGTATGGTTTGTAGAGTGCGAATGTAGTGTCAATGCTTGCTTCGTATACGTTTTCCTCGAGAGTATTATTCCAAAATTGTTTCTCCCATTGTACAACTTGGGTTTTGAGTTTGTAGTGATCAGGCAAATCATCGATTTGCAGTCCAAAGCCAACTTTAAAGAAATCAACATATTTTTTATGTAGTTCATAAAAGTATCTTACGGAGTCTTTCGGTGCTTTTTCATCTGGGATAACATCTGGGTCAGTAACGACGTAGTATGAGGCCGGGAAGAGTGTTTTCGCGATTCCTTCACGCCATACTACTGTATGACCGATATTCTTATGAGTACGTATTACCTGATAGGGTGTTTTTTGATAGTACTCCACCAACTCCGGGTAGATAGAGTCATTGTCAACGAGAAAGATATTAGTCATACCTGCTGATTCCAGCCAGCCTATAAGTTCTTTGAGTGGGGTGATTCGATCACGACATATTATAAGTACAGGTGTTGACTGCCAGCTATCTTTCTTTAGTGCCTCATCTGCTTTCCTGATAAGCTCTTTGTCGCGATACTCTTTATTGAAGCCACTATGACGACTTTTAATAACTTCGTTCCCGATATGCTTAAGTTCGAGTGCTAAATCTTTTCGATTAAGATTGATGGCGGCCAGTAAGCTATTGCGGATACGAGCTAGTTTATGACGAGGAGCGATTTCGTTAATAAAGAGCCAACTATTAAGGTTGTGAAGTTGGTATAGTCGATAATTACGCTCGAGTAGTTTTGTGTAACGACTGGTTTTCTGCTCTTGATCACGAACATTGTAAATAGCTAACTTAATCTTTGTTTCTGTAGCTGGATCGATCTTTTCTAGTGTGAGAGGTGGACTACTACTGTTGTTAGTGGTTATAGAGACGCGTTTTGATAATTTTCGAGCAAAACAATAAATATTACTTAGAGAGCTTGAAAGTGTTTTGCTGTCGATCCCACCATAGAGCCCGAGCAGTTGTCGTGAAAAACATAGACTAAAATATTGCGAAGAGTCGATATGCACGCTAAGAGATTTCTTTCCTAATTTGAGTGCTGCTGTGCGAATAGCATCGATCGACGGTTGGTGGTCTAGAGATATAAACCAAATATAGTCTTTGTTTGCTGACATCCAACCGTAGTTGATTGGGTTGGTCGTCGCTTGTCCCCAGTCTGCCGCTATCGAGATATTGCGGTCGTATAGTCTGTAGTCTTGTAGTAAAGAGATGAGTTTTGACTCCTCGCTCTTTCTGCACACAAGTACTATTTGTGAGTTGTAGTGTTTGTATGTAACTTTATTGATGAAATCTTTAAGTTCTGCAACGCGCGAAACCGTACCTGAAATATCGCAGACAAATGATATTCCTGTCTGTTCTATTTTGAGACGATCGGCGAGCGTGTAGCCGTGTTTGTCTTTACGCGGGTTGTCTTTTCTGCTCGTCATCCATCGCGGCCATGTAGTGAGCGTTCGACCAAGTGCGTTATGGAGTGCTTTATTCATAATTTTCTCATCATCTGTTTTTGAGCGTCGTGTTAGGTGGTGATAGCTACCTCGAGCTGTTGTTTTTGTGTATGATCGCACAAAACGTACTAAATCTGTTGGGGCGAGATTCCGCATGCCGTAAACGAAGCGATTCTTGAACAACTGATAGTACTGAAAATAGCTCGATGAGCTAGCTCCATTTTTATGCCATATCTTCAGTGAGGGGCTATACACAACCGTATAGTTGTTTGCTTGGAGTCGCGCGAATAAATCACTCTCTTCGTAGTAGGCGAACATAGGATCGTAAAAATATCCTGATTTTTCGAGCGCGCTTTTACGTATAACCATTGCTGAACCGGATACCCAGTTAACTTCATGATCAAAACCGGCATCACTTTGTTCAAAAATGCCCTCCATAGAAAAACGATCTATCTTTTGAAAGGCGAAATATGAGCCCTTATCGTCAAAAATTTGCTCTGGTACTTCCCAGTGATACGATCGGCCGCCAACAGCAGCAATTTGCTTGTCACTATTCAGAATCTCGATTGCATTTTTTATGTATTGCTTATCAACAACAGCATCATTATTAAGAACAAAGATGTATTCGCCGTTTGCATATTTGAGTCCATCGATATGTCCTCCTGTGAAGCCACGATTAGTCGGATTGGCCACAAGCTTGATATTATCGACCTCTTTTAGGATCTCTTTTGAGTTATCGATTGATCCATTGTCGACAATAATAATCTCGGTATTTGTGTAAGACTGGTTTTTTATTGAACCAATACACTCAAGAGTGTCATTTGGTCGGTTCCAGTTTAGGATGATAACACTGACCAATGGAAGAGGTGGCGTTTTGGCTTTATTCATAAAAACTATCGGATTATCCGTTTAATCACTGTCTTAATCTTCTTTGGCATGATGCGTTTTGCGACACGGACAGTTTTTGATGACACAAATGCCTCTGTTGAAGTGGTGGTTGCACGAGGTATGAGTGGGCTTGGAGCAAAGTATTTACCTTCAATAAATTCATTAAGAGGCTGAAGGGTGTAATCCCATTCAAAGTGAGACTGGCTCTTCTTGATATTGGCTATGATCTCTCTCATTAATTTTTTGTCACCAGCCAGTGACTTAATTGCAGTAGCCATAGCGTCCGAGTTAAATGGGTTCACTGAAATGCCAAGTTGGTGGTTTTCTATGTAATCTGAGAAGTAGTCGCCCCTCGTTGCGATAGTAGGGAGCGCCATAAGAATATGGTCGAGTACACGGGTTCGATGCGAGAAGCGTGACTCAATTGACGGCTTGTGGGCGTAAAGTGCTGCATTGGCGCGTTTAAGGTAATGGGTGCGGTCAGCATATGGCAGCCAGCCATCGAGGAAGAATACATGCTTATCGATAAGACCGAGTTTGGCCGCATGCTTACGAGCAATTTCTGTCTCCTCCATAGCGGGGACGTCGTCGTTCGGGTGTTTTGTGCCAAGAAAAACAAACTTTATGTTTTTGTCGCCACCCCTTACAATACGATTAACGGCATCTATAGGTGTTTTTGCATCAAACCAGTCCCAAATACCGCCAGTCCATACTATTACAAAGTCATCCTTTGAGATACTGGGTATGCGTGGGCTAAGTAGGTCTCTATTTTTTTTACCAGTTATCTCGTCGAGGCTAATTCCCATGGGGCAGATTCCAAAATACGTTTCGATCGGACGCTTCTGTTGTGAACTCGGGGATATTTTACCCTCAGCAAAAGCATACCCCATCCAGAAGTCCTGCTGTTGGAGGTTTGATGACAGTAAGTAATCCCCATTTGCAACGAAATGACGATAGTTGCGAAGCATCTGCCTGTAATCGTAGTCGGATTCATTGCCGATATTGCCACCAAATGCGCGCTGCACCAAGTCTTCAACAGGAACAGGCGCGTAGAGGTCAAAGATAAGTACAATCCCTTTTGACTTTGCAAACTCAATCATCTCGTCGCTGAGCCATAATGCAATGATTGCATCGTACTTTATGAATTCTTCTTTGTAATGATGGACGTGTATATCAATTGCCCTGTATGGTGTCTTGCCGATGTTTTCGATATAGGTAGGGTTGAATACGGCCAATGTGACATCATGTCGCTTTGCTAGATTAGAGGCGATACGATGGTATCGTATTCCTGGACCAGCCATTGAGGGGCCTACCTTGTCGTGGGAGATTACAAGAATTTTCTTTGGCATACTTCCCTAATTATATCACTTAGGACACTATATTAGCAGGTGACGATTGGTCCAGTTTGTACTGGCAGTTGGCTAGTTGGTACGCGTATAGATTCAGA
This sequence comes from uncultured Candidatus Saccharibacteria bacterium, assembly GCA_964557445.1. Classification (GTDB taxonomy): domain Bacteria; phylum Patescibacteriota; class Saccharimonadia; order Saccharimonadales; family Saccharimonadaceae; genus UBA2112. The sequence continues at coordinate 57,634 of CAZLAF010000002.1, read as the reverse complement.
TAGACGATATCGCAATATTCGATCGAAGCAGTCCCATGGTCCGATAGGACGTTTGATCTCAGGTCCAGTTGGCGGTATTTCGACTACATATAATCCGTGTCCGTCATAAATCACTGATCCCATTCTGAGTAGCATGTTTGCGCCAACAGGTAGTATTTTATCGCCCGGCGATTCGTTGACGATATCACTCCATCGCCAGCGATGAGATTCAAATACATGGGGTGATACATATCGTTTTGTGCCGCCATCTATATAGAATACACCATTTGAGTTTTTGATGAGTGTTCCGTCCGGATGAGTGTCAGAGAATAAGGTAGAGGATGATGTGGCTATAGGAAGTTCGTTTAAGGGTAGTTTACGTATCATATCCCATCTGTAATTTAACGCTTGGAACGACTGATATGAGATCGGTTTCTTTTTCCATTGACCATCCTCATAGACCGTGGTGTATACGGCATGGTTATCAGCATATAGCACGCCTGGGTTGAGATGATTGACAGGCCATGAGAATGGAATCTTTTTGTCACCAGTTGTGGCCGGTTTTACATCCTCCCATCTATAGTTGTGTGTTTCGAATATGCTAGGGTTGGCGATGTGATGAAGGCCACCTGCGTATATGAGGAATATGGTGTTATCGATATTTATAAGAGTACCATCAGGGTGTGTATTTAAGGTGTCGTTTGACCGTACACTACCGAACCAGTCTGTAAACATGCGCCAGAAATTACGGTTACCATATGAACTGCAACTGTCGCCAGTACCATAGAGATTGTTTAGCGCTGCTTGGTTTGGGCGGTACGGAGTATAGATATACAAGGCAGCTGTTGCTTGGTTTTCGATATGAACCTGAGAGCTGCCACAGCGAGACAGGTCTGGATGCCAGTATATTCTATTGGTACGACCAGATATATAGTTGTAATTGTTGGGATGAGCTTGGTAGACCTTGAACTGTCGTGCTGCATTGTATACCTGATAAAAGAAGCCCTCATACGCAGGGTCGCATGGTGCTGTATCGGGGCAGGCAAATCCTGTTGCATGACGTAACTGACGATTAAGTGGCCAGTTATCCGTAACCAAACTCTGCTCCTTCTCAAGCAGTATTATTAATACTTGCGGATTAATGCCACATGCTTTTGCAACATCGTTTATAATTTGTGCGGCAGTACGGTTGCCTGCACTGACTGCACTGCAGTATCCGCTGGCTGCCTCCATTTGTGGAGTAGTCTGTGAGTAGTGGGTGAGGCATTTATATGGTGGTACATGAAAACCAGTATCTTGTTTACCAACACTATTTCCGGTTCGCTTGCGCTCAGCAAACTGAGCATGAGTATATTGCGGATACCCCCAGTCAGAAGCAGGTTGCGTGCCGTGATAGTCGCAGTTTGATACCTTCGACTCCAAGAAGCGCTGTATCTGCGCAGTATCCATAGAGTTTTGATTATAAAATACGGTATCATCGATAATACGACCAGGTTTGAAGTCTGCGGCATTAGCTGCATCTGCTGTTGATGGCAATGAGATAGCTGCTGTCACAGTGAGGGCTAGTAGTAGGGCGATAGTTTTTATCATACTGATACCTCTATTGTCTCAGATTTACCATGTGCGTTACTAGAGGAAAATTCAACCTCTATAGACCATGTACCGTTGGAGAGTTCTGATTTTGGTATGAAAATTGCTTCACACTGAGTAGATGATGCATCTATAAAGGCTCTTACTTTCTTAATGACCTTCTTGTTGTCTTTTGAAGCAGTAGCCGTACATTCGCCACCTTCGATGGTGCTGTTGGTGAAGGCTCTTATTTCTAGCTGATTATTGATGATATCAGCGAAGGCTATACCTACTCCAACACTTTTTTTGTCCGTGTTTGACTGAGGTGGGTTTGATGATGTCGAACCTTGTTCGTTAGCAAACTCTTCTTTTGGTGGGTTTTTCTTTGCCTTTTGGCTATCAGTAATCTCTCGCTCTGTCGGTGGCTCATAGTTAACCGATTGGTTATCGTTAGCTTCGCTTTTCTGCTGGTATTTATTGGCTAGGGTAAATAGAGTAATGCTACCCACTGCAGTGATGAGCGTAGCTATTGTAAAAATGATAGTTTTTTTGCTAAATCTATTTTTTTGTTTTTGTATTCTCATGGTAGACAATACTTCCTTATCATTATATATGATAGCACTATGATCTAAATAATAAAACACATTTTACAGTGTACTTATTAGTTAATGTAATCCTGTGTTTTTTAGTGTCTGTCAATTAGCTTGCTTGCTATCTGTTTACCCTCACGAACGGCATAGTTTGTACCTCTGTCTTCTGGATATATTTGCGAGAAGTTAGAGAGATACACATTTTTTAGAGGGGTTTCTGTTTTTGGAATTTTATTGACATAGTTTGCGTCAACGATATGCTGCGCATTTGCGAAGCGGAAAAAATGCTTCTCTCTGATCCTTTTTGTATCAAAATCTGGAAATATTTGTTTTAGTGCGGTAAACCATATTCTCTCTAAACTCTTGTCGCTGTTTGTGAATAGTTCATGATCGTGAGGGACGTATGTGGCGATGTAATAGATGAATTTGCCGTTATAGTATTTTTTATCGATTAGTTTTGTATGATGTATGAATACCAAGAAAGGAAGGTCAAGGTCATTAATGTTATGCCAGTAATATGGACTAATGTCTTGGGTGGATGAGAATATTAGTAGACGTGCACCGAGATAGTCTATGCTATTTAGTTTTTCGAGATAAGATCGCCTAATTGTTTTGCTGTTTTGTATGAGGCTTGCAAAGACGTGAGACGGGGTTGTTGCTATACATGCGTCATATGTCATGTTTTGTCCACTCGATAGGGTGATATTGACTTTACTACCCTGTGTATTATCTAGACTTGCAATTTCAACACCAGTTCTGATATCTACCCCAAGCTCGCCTAGTTTTGTGGCTAGTGCGTCTGTGAATGTTTGAAACCCATCTTCAAAATAGCCTAGCTTTTCACCGCCTGGTTCGCGTGACTGCGCACGTATATGAATGCGAGCCCAGAGCCATGCCATGGCGACTTTGTTGTAGTGTTTATCAAACTTTCCCTTGAGTAGTGGTTCCCAGATTACTTTTGTGACCTGTTTGCCGGCGGCTTTGAGCATCCAGTCGTACGCGCTAATTTTTTGGAACTGCTGCCAATTGTTGGTTTTTTGAAGATAGAGAACAATAAGACCAGCTCTTATGCGATTGAAGAAACTCAAAGGCTTGAATCTGATGAGATCAAGAGCTCCCTTGAATGGATAAAGGGTGTTTTCGTAATAGAGTGAAACAGAGCTATTGTGCCACTTGAGTTTGTTGCCAACACCTAGCTCGTTTGCCATACTGATAATATCTGTATCGGTCTTGAAAAGGTGATGGTATGCGCGTTCGAGTGATGCGCCTTCGACTTTAAAATCGCTCGCCAAGCCACCTATGATAGTGCCGCGCTCAAGAATGGTTACTTTGTGTCCAGCCTCGGCTAATTTCAACGCAGCAGTTAGGCCTGTATAGCCAGCTCCTATGATAACAAAACTCTTCTTACTCATGATAAATAAATCCTCATATATACCTCTATTGCGTTAAAGAATACGTAACAAATAGTAAATAAAACACCCCACAGAACATACTTCATTTGTGGCTGTAGTCGATACGCGAACGCGAGACAGGCAGCAAGGGGTGCGAGAATTAAGTATAAATATCGTCCTTGAGGCTGAAAGTCATAGACTAGCGAGTTGTAAAGTACCATACCCACAGCAGCGCCGAGAAGAGTCAATATGGCTACAAGTAATACACCTAAATAATATCTTGTCCTTATTGATTTTGTGTAATATACGATTATTGCGTATGAGGCAATGAGTGCAAGAAGTAGCATCTGCAACACTCCGTATCGGTCAGGGTTCAAGAAGTGCGCCATAGCACCGAACGCTACGAAAAATGAACGGTATAGGATGTCGAAGAATTTCATGTTCGTATACATCTCTAAATTACTGAGAGTCAGGGGTATTTCGTTACCAAGTGGAGCATATTTTGCCATTTCTTGGATAACAAAATTCTGCCCAAGCGGATCGTGGTAGAGTACAGTATTCCGAATAAACCAGAATGAAGAAAATAGTGCGAAAGCAATGATACTGCTGGTGAGTATTTTTAGTAATGTCGTCCAAGAAAGATGCTTCATGAAAGCTGCTAGTAATAAGACTAGTCCTATTGCGGGTATGAGCAGGAAGAAATTGTACTTTGCGAGTGGTAATAGTGCCCCAAAAGAGATGGCTGCAAGGATGATGCTACCGGTAGTTTTGGTTTGTAGCACCCTGACTAGCGCATAGATACATATTGCGCTGATTGCTAGTGAATGCGCATCTTGGTTTAGATAGGAGAAGGTAAATATTACCTGAGGTATGAGTGCTAGCGAGGTAATTACCCAAGATACTCGCCTATTTTTGGAGAGCCTAATCGCAATAAGGTATAGGAAGTTCACAAACACAATACCCCATATGATCGATGCTAGTCTAGCACCTTTGATAGGCGATAGATCAAATAAGCTCGTCGCTACCTTTGAGGTGGTAGCAGCGAATACGTAATTTGCTGCCGGAAAAACCGCATATGAGTATGTACAAGGAACCTTACCGTAGTCGCGTGGTTTACATGATTGATATGCATCAACGTCGTCCTTTCCTGATACCGGCAATCGATGATAGCGCAGCATAAATTCGGTATTGTAACGGAAATGCCCACCCTCATCTGGCGCTGTATCCATCCATACACTAGGTTCATTAAAGGGTATAGCCTTAACGAACGATAGGGCACAAAAAAGAAAGATAATATTTACGACAACCAGTCCCCAATGCTTCTTTAGTCCGTTCATAACAATACCGCGTAATGTGGTGTGCTTGTCGATATCCTTGAACGATATATTTTTGTTGAGAAAGTACTGATACAGCACGATAATTGGCAGAGAGGTTAGCTTGACGATATTTGCATCAAAGGCAAATACCTCCCCGAATGCTAATATGTACGTGCTGATTAATAAGCCACTTAAGCCGACCGCAAGAAATGAAAGGTATCGTAAATGGAGTTTGTTGGTTTTTTTGAAGTTAAATAGAGTATTGAATATGAAATTACTAGTAATGCCAAGCAGGACAGATAGCATTGTCGCAACAATTGGGTTGATGCCGAGTACATTGTAGAGGAAGAGGAAGACGAGGTAGTCAAGAACTACACCTGTCACGCCAATAGCTGAATACATGACGAAATGCCGATGGTTTTTTGCTAGAGTTTTAATTTTTTGCTTCATATACTGCTTTCACGATATAGAGAGGTCGGTTTTGAGACTCAGTGTATATTCTGCCTATATAGCTACCGAGTACACCAAGCATAATCATCTGCACTCCTCCGATAAACAGCATCGCAATGACTATGAAGGTCCAGCCTTCAATTGTAATTTCAGGAAAGAATACCTTCATGGATATAGCGTAGATGATTCCAATAAAGCTTAAAAAAGCGACCCAGTAACCAATACTGGAGATTAATTTCAGCGGTATTGTCGAAAAACTAAAAATGCCATCAGCGGCAAACCTAACCATCTTTTTAAGGGGATAGCCCGTTTCGCCTGCATACCGTTCATCGCGATCGAACTGAACAGCAGTCTGCTTAAATCCTACAAAACTAACCATACCTCGCAAGAATCTGTTGTGTTCACGAAATTTTTTCATCTCATCGGCAACCTTGCGATCTATGAGTCTGAAATCCCCGGTGTTTCGTGGTATATCTATGTCGGCTAGTCTCTGGAGTGTTCTGTAGAAGATATTTGCAGTCAGTTTTTTAAAAAAAGTGTCTTTGCGTGAGCGTCGCTGTGCGTATACGACATCATAGCCTTCTTCCCATTTCTTGATGAGTTCAATACTAACTTTAGGAGGATCTTGCATGTCGCTGTCCATGATGATTACTGCATCTCCGGATGCATAATCGAGCCCAGCTGTCACCGCCATTTGGTGTCCGAAGTTACGAGAGAAATCAATGATAGATATGCGCCTATCCTTTTTTTGTAAATCCACAAGTAGTTCGAGTGACTTGTCTTTACTACCGTCATTAATAAATATAATATCGAAATTATATCGTTTATTTGAACCTAGAAGATCACAGATTGTTTTATAAAGAAGTTCAATATTGCCTTCCTCGTTATATATCGGAAAAATATAGCTAATTGTTTTTTTCTTCACGCAAGCCTCTCAATCTACATAGTATTATACACGAGGGTGTATATTCAAGGTGTTGTTAAAATGTATCTAATAGTAATCAAGCGTAGGGTAGTTTACTTACCTATGGTTATAGATGTAAAAGTACTTAATCGAGCTATACTTATACTTGATGACAATAGAGTATGCAGTATTCGAACGTGTAACGACAGTAAATAAAAAAAATCTTTCTAAGCACGTATTAGAGTGCACCTTCCGATATGATGGAGAGCTAATATTGAGTCCTGGGCAGTATATATTGTTTCAAATTGAAGGTGAATGGAAACCGTTTACTGCTGTAGTGAATTCAAATAGTAATACTATAAAAATTATTATCAAATTAATCGAAGGTACCGTCACAAATAACTTCTTTAAGTCCTTGAAGATTGGCGATATTCATCAAGTTCAGGTACCGAAAGTTAACGTGGCGGATCCGATAAGTCGCAACACAGTATTTATTGCTACAGGGACAGGAATAACACCTCTTATCGAAATTGCCAAGCACGCACTTGATGGGGGAGGTAAAAACAAAATACGTATTATATTTGGTGTACGAGAAGAAAGCGATCTGTTTTATATCAATGAGGCAAGAGAGCTGGAGGAAAGGTATGATAACTGCAGGGTTATATTTGCCCTAAGTAGACCGCATGAAACTTGGGGTGGGTTTCGAGGTAGGGTTGATGATTATATCAACATGTACTTTGATGAAATGAGGGATGCTGATTTTTATGTATGTGGTAGAGAGGAAATTGTGAACTCCTCTTTGATACTCTTGAAGCAGCTTGGCGTGCCACGTAATCGTCGACACAAGATTCAATAATAGAGAAGATTTTAGCTGCGAACTATCTTTCAAGGTATAGTCCATAACCGGACTTCTTGAGCGGTTGCGCCAGAGCTGTTAGCTGATCTGAGGTAATAAAACCCTGTTCGTACGCGGTGACTTCTGGGCTGCCAATGGCTTTACCTGTACGTGTCTGCAAGACCCTTACATAGTCGGCTGCATCGTGCATACTGTCGATGGTGCCAGTGTCGAGCCAGACGTCGCCGTCATCGAGAGTGGTGACCTTTAGTTTACTGCGACGTAAATACTCTTCGTTGACGCTGGTGATTTCGAGTTCACCTCGTTCGCTTGGTTGAACATTTTTGGCGATCTCTACTACGTCGTTGTCGTAGAAATATAAGCCGACGACTGCATAGTTTGATTTTGGTTGAGCGGGCTTTTCTTCGATCGAGATTGCTTTCATGTCTGCATCGAATTCGACAACACCATATCGCTCTGGGTCTGAGACTCCATAAGCAAAGACAATACCGCCATCGGGGTCGGTACATTTTTTGAGTGATTCGCTGAGGCGGTGACCGTGGAAAATATTGTCCCCAAGTACAAGGGCGACTTTGTCGTCGCCAATAAACTCTTCACCAATAATAAAGGCTTGCGCTAGGCCATCTGGCGATGGCTGTACAGCATACTGGAGGTTGATGCCCCAGTCGTTACCATTTCCAAGCAGGTTTTGGAAACGTGACTGGTCTTCGGGGGTGGTGATGATGAGTATGTCGCGAATCCCTGCCTCCATGAGTGTGGTGAGTGGGTAGTATATCATCGGCTTGTCGTAGATAGCGACCAGCTGCTTGCTGGTACCTTTTGTAACTGGCCACAGTCGTGTTCCTGATCCGCCGGCGAGAATTATTCCCTTCACATGTCCTCCTATGAGATAGTAGTCTATCTTTTCATTATAGCATAAATATTATTATATAGCAAATTACGAGATTTTATTGATTGTCGATATACTCACGTAGTGCGTCTTGCCAATCACGTGACTGTAAGCCTGTTTGCTGTATTTTGGCAAGATCGAGTACACTCTGGAGCGGGCGAGGCGCGATACCCTCTTTGTCTTTGTAATATTCCTGAGTTGTAACTGGTGTCACGTCGCTACGTGGTTTGCCTGACAGCTCGTATATGTGTGCAGCGATATCGGCCCAACTAGCTGGCTGGCCGCTGTTTGATATGTTGTAGGTACCGTATGGCGCATTGGTATCGAGGAGGTGTTTGATACCAGCGGCAAGATCTTGGGTAAAAGTGAGGCGGCCTATTTGATCGCTCACGACACTAGGTTTGATTCCACGTTCGGCGAGCGATTGCATGGTGCGGACAAAATTGTTACCGTCGCCAATTACCCAGCTGGTGCGGGCGATATAGTGACGAGCTGTGGTAGCTGCTGCTATGTCACCCGCTGCTTTTGACTGACCATAGACGCCAAGTGGACTAAATGGTTCGTCCTCGCTATGTTCGCTTGTTGTGCCGTCGAATACATAGTCGCTTGATATATGCACGAGTGTAATATTGTGCGCAGCTGCAATGCGAGCAAGATTGGCAACGGCTGTGGCGTTTGCCTGCCAGGCATCGCGACGACCTTCATCGGTTTCGGCAAGATCGACTGCAGTGTAGGCAGCGGCGTTGAGGATGACGCTATAGTCTCGCCAGCGACGAGCAGTAAATACATCTGGAGAAGAGATGTCGAGTGTGTCACGATCGACACATTCGGCATCTGGATAGAGTGACTGAAAGGCGCGGCCGAGCTGGCCATTTGCACCGACGATCAAAGTCTTTTTTGGCTTGATGGTCAGCGCGTCTTTGAGGAGCGGATGACTACGGTCTTTGTCGGATAGCTCGGCTTCACTCAATGGGATCGGCCACTGAATACCGAGTGACTCGTCTGCGAGGTTGACAAATGCGTACTGGCCGTCTGGAGACCAGTGGTCGTTGACGAGGTACATATAGACAGTTTCGTCGGCGAGTGTCTGAAAACCATTAGCAACGCCACGAGGTACATAAATTGCTTTTGTGGGATCGAGTTCGATCGTGAAGGACTGCCCGAATGTTTCGCTGCCCTCGCGAATATCTACCCACGCACCAAAGACTCGTCCATGGCCGATAGTGACAAATTTGTCCCACGGTTCGGCATGCAGCCCGCGGGTGACACCCGCCTTTTCGTTGAACGATACATTGTTTTGAACGGGGCCAAAATCGGATAGGCCGATAGCGACCATCTTTTCGCGTTGCCAGTTTTCTTTGAACCAGCCGCGATTGTCGCCGTGGACAGTGAGATCGTAGACGACGAGGCCGTCTATTGGAGTTTGTGCTGCCTGTAGCTTTTTGCTAAATTCGAGTTCACTCATATTGGGATAATTATATCTTACTGTCCCTGCTCAGCGTATTTGGCTTCAACCCTGGCTTTTTCGGCTTGCCACCAGTCGGTATTGTCTTTGTACCACTGAATAGTTTGCTTGAGACCTTCGGTCATGCCATTTTGATCGGTGTATTGCGGCTGCCAGCCAAGTTCGGTGCGAAGTTTGGTGCTGTCCATGGCGTAACGCATGTCATGGCCTGGACGATCATTGACGTGCTCGTACCAGTCGGCTCCTTTGCCCATGAGCTCACAGATGAGTTCGATGACAGCTTTGTTGTTGACGTGATCGTTGTCGGCACCGATGATGTAGGTGTCACCAAGCTTGCCCTGCTCGATAATAAGATGAACGGCTGAGTTGTGGTCGTCGACATGTATCCAGTCGCGAACTTGCTCGCCAGTACCATAGAGTTTTGGTTTGATATCGCTCAGGATATTAGTGATTTGGCGTGGGATAAATTTTTCGATGTGCTGGTAAGGCCCATAGTTGTTGGAGCAGTTGCTAATTGTTGCTTGTATACCAAAGCTACGAATCCATGCGCGAACAAGGTGGTCGCTGCCTGCCTTTGTAGAGCTGTAGGGACTCGATGGTTCATAGGGTGTGGTTTCGGTGAAACGGTTTGGGTCGTCGAGTTCGAGGTCACCGAACACTTCGTCGGTAGATATGTGATGGAGTCGTTTACCGTGTTTGCGGATAGCCTCGAGGATAACATAGGTGCCGATGATATTGGTTTCGACAAATGGCCATGGATCACGAAGCGAGTTGTCGTTGTGAGATTCGGCAGCAAAATGTACCACGAGATCAGTTTCGGCGACGAGTTTATCTATGAGGTCACGGTCGCAAATATCACCGGTTACAAAATTAATTTTATCAAGAACTGAATTGAGATTATCTGGATTGCCAGCATAGGTGAGTTTGTCGATAACGGTTATCTCATATTCGGGCTTATGAGTGAGGGTATAATGCACAAAGTTCGCCCCAATGAACCCTGCGCCACCCGTAACTAGCATCTTTGTCATAGTATTAGTATAGCTGTTCTTTGAACACCGCGTCTATTGTAGAAATAAACAATACTTAATAATGTAAATACAACAACGACTAGTGAAGTGCATACCCATTTGGGCTGTTTGATTGCCAGTTCCAGCTATCTCTGCAGGCGTCTTCTATCGTGCGAGTGACCTCCCAATCGAGTAGTTTTTTTGCGAGTGATACATCTGCGTAAAATTCTGGTAAATCCCCTGCGCGCCGTGGGAGGGTTTCGTAGGGGATAGTCTTGCCCGATGCCGCCTCAAAGGCGTGGACAAGCTGGAGTACAGAGGTACCTTGGCCGCTACCAAGATTGATTGCTCGGTAGCCTGTTTTGCTGTGAGTAAGGGCGGCGACATGGCCTTCGGCAAGATCTTCGACATGAATATAGTCGCGTACACCGGTGCCGTCGACAGTGCCGTAGTCGTCGCCAAAGATACCGAGCTTGTCGCGCTTACCTACAGCTACTTGGGTGATATAGGGCATGAGGTTGTTTGGGATTCCATTTGGGTCTTCTCCGATCAGACCACTAGGGTGTGCGCCTATGGGATTGAAATAGCGAAGACTCGTGAACTCAAGTGACTCGTCGCTTGCGGCGGTATCGCTGAGTATTTCTTCGATCATATACTTGGTGCGGCCGTAGGGGTTGGTGATGCCTTGGCCAGCTGGGTGTGTTTCGACATAGGGGATAGGTGCAGAGCCGTATATGGTGGCGCTAGAGCTAAAGACGAGCTTTTTGACCTCATATTCCTGCATAATATCTAGAAGTGTCAGGGTGGAATCGAGATTGTTTTGATAATAGAGAAGTGGTTTTTCGGTACTCTCGCCGACTGCTTTGAGGCCAGCAAAGTGAATGACGGCATCTATGGGATTTTCATTAAATACTTCGCGAAGGGTGTTTTTGTCGCGGAGGTCGAGCTGGTAAAAAAGAGGTTTTGTGCCTGTGATTTGCTTTATACGATTGAGTGATTCGATATTGCTGTTGATGAGATTGTCGACGATGATCGGCGTATGGCCTGCTTCGATAAGCTCGACAACGGTATGGCTACCAATATATCCGGCACCTCCGGTAACTAAGATATTCATATATCTATCATACCAAGTATAATAAGGTGAAATGAAAGTAGTTATTGTCAGCGGTTTTTTTAATCCACTCCACGGTGGGCATTTGGATATGATCGAAGAGGCGGCTAAGCTGGGCGATCGGTTGATCGTCATCGTCAATAACGACAAGCAGCAGGTGGAGAAAAAAGGCAAAGTAATACTAGCCGAGACAAATCGGGCACGCTTGCTACGGGCGCTACGGGTGGTAGACGAAGTGTTTATTGCTATTGATGATGACATGACAGTCATACAGTCACTTGCGTTTCTGGCATCGCAGTATCCAGACGATGAATTGGTATTTGCCAATGGCGGCGATAGAGACTCGACAAAAGTAGTACCCGAAACAGAAGTGTGTCAGGAGAATAATATCGAGATGCTTTTTGGTGTTGGTGGTGTGCGCAAGGCGGATTCGTCGACAAGAATTAATCAGGCATTAGGCCACAAGAAATAGGAGAAAAATATGTGCGGAATAGTTGGCTATATTGGTAATCGTGATGCGCAAAATATCCTAGTAAGTGGACTCAAACGCCTCGAGTACCGCGGCTACGACAGTGCTGGTATCGTCACGATGGGCGATGATAAAGCGACACTACTGCGCGCCAAGGGTAAGGTGGTAGAGCTAGAGACACTCGCGGCGCAAAACGCTCGCACAGACACGATAGGTATTGGCCATACACGCTGGGCGACGCATGGTGTGCCTGCCGAAAATAATGCGCATCCTCACCAGAGCGGCGATGTGTATTTGGTACACAATGGTATTATTGAAAATTACAAAGCGATCAAGGCGCAATTGCCCGAACACGAGTTTACCAGCGAGACGGATAGTGAAGCGCTGGCGGCGCTTATCGATTCGTTTTATGTAAACGGCACGACACTCGAGGGTGCGGTGATGCAGGCGCTGCAGCTAGTAGAGGGTACGTATGGTATCGCGGTATTGTCGACACGCGAGCCGGATGTGATAGTGGTGGCACGGAGTGGTAGTCCGCTTATTATCGGTGTGGGTGAAGATGAAACACTGATCGCGAGTGATGCATCGGCTTTGATTGGCCACACAACAAACGCGATATATCTAAACGATGGCGAAGTGGCGGTATGTACGGCGGCAGGCGTGGAGCTAAAAGACCTCAAGGCACAACCGCTTAGTGCCAAGGTAGAACAAATCGAGGCTGATATGTCGGCAATCCAGAAGCAAGGTTATGAGCACTTTCTACTCAAAGAAATTATGGAGCAACCTACTACCCTACGCTCGACATTGAGTGGTCGTGTGGTGCCAGAAGAAAACAGGGCGCGACTAGGTGGTCTGAATATGACCGATGATGAGCTACGCGCGGTAGAGCATGTGGTGATCATCGGCTGTGGGACGGCGTATTTTGCGGGACTTCAAGCGTCGTATTATCTGGAAAAGCTTGTTGATGGCTTGACGGTGGATGTCGAGATAGCCAGTGAGCTACGCTACCGATCGTTTCATCTGCCAAAAAATAGTGTGGCGCTAGTGGTGAGTCAAAGTGGCGAGACGGCCGATACGCTGGCGTGTTTGCGTGAGATACAGCGCCGTGGCGTGCGGGCACTGGGAGTTATTAATGCAGTGGGCAGTACGATTGCGCGCGAGGTGAACGGTGGTGTGTATGTGCATGCAGGCCCCGAGATATCGGTGGCGAGCACCAAGGCCTTTACGAGCCAGGTGGCAGCTATGACGATATTTGGCGTGCAGCTTGCGCAGGCCAAGGGTGCGAGTACACAAGAGCTCAACAAGGTAGTGGGTGAATTGGCGATACTGCCTGATGAGATAGAGAAGACACTGGCCGCGCATAAAGATTCGATACAAGAAGTAGCCAAGCGATATGCTGGCTATAATCATGCGCTGTATTTGGGTCGTGATACGCTGTATCCGGCTGCGCTCGAAGGCGCATTGAAGCTAAAAGAGATTAGCTATATTCATGCCGAAGGTTACGCAGGTGGCGAGCTAAAGCATGGACCATTGGCCTTGGTAGACGATACGTTTTTTGAAGTGATGTTACTGCAAGATAACTGGCTTTTTGATAAGAGTATTAGCAACCTAGCAGAAGTAAATGCTCGCGGTGGACATGTGTTGGCTATCACCAATAGCGATAAGCAAATCGATGCCGAACATGTGGTACGCGTACAGACTGATTTGGATTTGTTGGCGCCTATCGTACTCAATGTTGTACAGCAGTTGTTTGCGTATTATGTAGCAGTTGCTCGTGGTAATGACGTAGACCAGCCACGAAACTTGGCTAAGAGCGTGACGGTTGAGTAGATTGTGGAGACGCAGTAGAACTGCGAATGTCTGAGCTGAATTCTCTACCCGACGAATTTATCTGTAGTATAGAGCCACCATACGAGCAGTATTTGGATAGCTGTAGTGATAATTGCTGTAGCGATAACAAGTGGCCGGAGTTTTTTGTGATGAGTGTATATGAGCGTGAGGGCGATGTATATACCAAGACAAGGTAGTGCGTAACGGTGCACGGATATGAGGTTGTTGTTGAGGGTGAAAAAGATAATCGACACAAGGCCGAACACGCCGAGCGGAATACCTGCGCCGCGGTGTTTGAAAATAAGATACAACGAGCATGTAAAAAGTATAGTGAGCGAGAAAAGTGGAATAGCGACGCTGACAAGAAAATGGCTATTGAGTGGCAGTGCGCCAATGATGACAAGTATTATTTCGTATGCACCATGGAAGATTGGAGAGAAGAAATTGGGATTGAACGTATGATATGTCCAGTCAGTCGTGGCTTTGTAGGCGCTAAACATTGCCAAAAAGTCACCACGAACCGCCAGTAAATACAGTCCGTAGGCTATAAAACCGAATGGTGCCAGTAGGAATGTAAGAGCCTTGCGGTTGAGGGCTTTTTTGAGATTCCAATCGTATGCGCGAAGGTATTCAAGTGCACAGAGGCCGACAAATAAAAGTGCTGGTAGACGTGCTGCGGTGAGGACGGCAAGAAGTATGCCCATGTATAACCATTGTCGTCGGAGCGCAAATACATATGCCCAAAAACCAAGTGCGGCAAATAGTGTCTCGCTGTAAAACTGGTGCATAAAGAAAGCTGCAGGCGAAAGGAGGAACAGAGCGACGCATAGGTAGCGAACGCGCGCTGTAAGGCCGAAGTGGCGGGCTACTGCAAGGAGTGCTGCGATAGCAAGGCCAAGGCACGCGACGTTGAGCAGAAGTGCCATGACGGAAGGGCTGAGGACATGAAGTGTCAGGGCCGAAAGAGAGCCGACGACCGCTGGAAATAACGGATAGAAAGCAGCCGATGCGGCGTTTTGCGTGTAGTGGTCGTTGATGATAATCATATACCAGCCAGCGTCCCAGCGCATCATGTGGTGCAGGACGCTCTTGCCATCTGGATCTGGAAAAAGGACGTGACCGACAATCGTCATGAATATCTGCCATATGATTGCTATGGAAAAAGCGATGATCCAATCGTTACGCAAAAGTTTTGTTAACGAGGTAGGCATAGTTATTTGGGTGTGCCCGACGATGGGCGGACTGGATAATTATCGCTCACGACTTTACGTATTTTGGTGATAAAGAGTGATTTGTCGAAACGCTTGGCTTTGCGGCGCAAGGTGCCAGGGAGAAACGTAAGGCTTTGGGCATAGCGGATGGCGTTTGTGACGTTGTCGACGTTTTGATCGCGAAAGAGCACGCCACTCACGCCGTCTTCGACGATATCTTTGGTGCCTGCACGATCGAGAGCAATGACGGGTGCACCGGCGGCAAGTGCTTCGACCTGGACGATGCCAAAATCTTCTTCACTTGGGAAAATGTAGCCGCGCGCGCTATTGAGTGCCTTTGTGACCTCTAGGTCAGAGGCGTTGCCGAACCTGTCGGCATAAAATTGTACGGTTGGTCCGGCCATAGCGACAAGTCGTTTATGTTCGCTTCCATTACCAAATACTTTGAGCGGTATGCCAAGTTCGGTTGCGGCTGCGACGGCGAGATCAATGCGCTTGTAGGGTACTTGGCGACCAAGGGCAACGTAGTAATTGTCGCGTGTGCGTTCGGGTGTGAAGCGATCGACATCGACCGGTGGGTGGATGATAGTTGATGGTTTGTTGTAGTATTTTTTGATCCGTCGTTGAACTTCGGTGCTGTTGGCAATAAAAAGGTCGACGTTTTGTGCCGCTTCGTAATCAGCTTTTTTAAGTGGTGGTACAAAAAATGGCATCGCCAACCGGATTAGCCAGTTGAGCTTACCAAATCCCGGATCGGTTTTGTACTCGTTGTAGTGCGACCAATAGTAGCGGATTGGTGTATGGCAATAGCAAATATGGACTTGGTCGGGACGGGTTTTGCGAATTTGTTTGGCTTCGGCGCTGGAGCTGCTGATGATGATATCGTATTCGGATAGATCGAGATCTCGAAAAGCCTGCACACGGTACATAGGAAAAAATTTGTGGAGTTTTTTGAGGGGGCCGGGAATATTTTGAAGGTGTGTGGTGCGGATATCGAGGCCGGCAAATTCTGGCATCTTTTCGGGCACAAACGTGCTGGTGTATATCGGTGCATCGGGAAAGGCTTCGTGTAGCGCCAGCACTACCTTTTCGGCGCCGCCCATGTTAGTGAGCCAATCGTGAACGATAGCGATTTTTGGTACAGATGGTGTGGACATTATTTTGCTCCTGTCTTACGAAATACGACCGCCACCGTCTTGAATAATATCTTGATGTCGAGCCAAAACGACCAGTTTTGGGCGTAGAATAGTTCGAGTTCGATACGCTCTTCGAAGCTCAGGTTGCTACGGCCGCTTACCTGCCAGAGCCCGGTAACGCCAGATTTGACGCTGTGCAAAAGTGCCGTGCGGGTTGGTGAAAACTTGGCTTCTTGGGGCAAGATAGGACGTGGGCCAACGAGACTGAGGTCGCCACGAAGAACATTGAATAGCTGCGGAAGCTCATCGAGCGAAGATGCGCGGAGGAATCTACCAAAACGGGTAATGCGTGGATCGTCAGCAACTTTGCGATTCTTTTCGTATTCATCTGCGAGATCTTGGCGATTCATGCTGCGGAACTCTTCGGCTGCGTCGCGTTTGCCGTACTTGGCACCCATACTGCGAAACTTGATGAGATTGACTGGCTTTGAGAACTGACTAAGGCGCTTGCTGATATAAAATATTGGACCGGGATTGAATATTTTTTGCAGGACGACAAGTACGAGAAAAACAGGTGAAAGTATAACGATAAGGATGAACGAGACGATGAAATCAAAGATGCTTTTGGCGATAGCACCCCAGCCGATGAGGGGTGTTTGGCTGACGGAAATCATAGGGTAGCCCAAGAATACGTCGACAGTATTTTTACCCGCATAAAACTCAGGCTCGCCCGGAATAAAATTGTAGCTAATGTGATTTGTTTGTGCGGCGCCAAGGATTTTTTGATTGCGCTCGACGCTATCGTAAAGATCGGTTTGGATAATGGTCGTGATGCGAAGGTCTTTTACTCGCTTGAGGGCTGATTCGACAGTAGTAAAATGAGCAACATCAAGTCCTGGTGGGACGGTGCGAATAGGGCCTGCAATAGCGACAATTTTGTAACCACTTTTGTGGGTAAACGATAGGTTATCGGCGATATCGCGCGTGGCGGCACTGTTGCCGATGACAAGTACGCGGCTGATGCCACGACCAAAACGGAACATCATGCCACGACTAAAACGCAACAGTTCGCGCTCGAAAAGAATCAATAGAAACGAACCAATGAGGACATATACAGCAACAAGACGTGCTGGGAAAATATGTTTGTCGCTGATGTATTCCCAGCCAATAATAATAAGAATACCAATAAAGACACCGAGCGCTATTTTGCTCCATTCGACCAAGCGACGATTGTATGTACTAGCGCTATAAAGACCTAGTGAGGCAAAGATAAGTATCCATATTGGGACAATAGCGAGGAAGGCTTGAAAATACTCCATCGCATAAACGGGAGTAAGTAGGGGGCGGTTGTCGTATTGAACGCGGAGAATGTAGGCAAGTGAAAATGCAAGCAGTAGTGCAACAATGTCAGCGAGGATCAGGATGAGGCTATAAAGCTTGGTGTTTTTTGATGGCATTTATAGCAATTATAACACTTTTACTGCCACCTATTATCAGGTGTTACTTTAAGAATATATTCAATTAATTTTAGGAGTGATATAATTTTAGAATTATGAATAGTATCAAAAGAGTGGGTAGTATACTAGGATTTTGTCTTGCATTTGTTGTTGTGTCGGGATTTATGAGTACAGCGAGCGCTGAAAGGTTGTGGTCGTGGACAGACGACACGCCTGTTGTCGAGGATGCAGTTGGTACGAGCGGGCCTTCGTATGAATCTAACATGTGCTATTTGCAGTATGGTCCGACTGCAGAAGTCGGTGATCGGCAAATCAAAGGCAGGCAGGTGACCGATGATATTACGACGAGCTGCATGATTGGTGAAGGTGCTAACTATCAATTGTATGGATATATAGATGGCAGCAATAGGTTTGCTATACAGTTTGCAGGTGATACTTATCCATATGCAATTCACGGTATAAGCTGCACGCATAAGTGTATTTATATGCCAAGCCGAGACATGTTGCTGTCGCTGGAAGTTTCGGGCGATGCCTATCCAGGAAGAATCGCTGTATATAAGGATTTTGTGTACAACTTAGAACGACGTAAGGGTGGAGCGCTTACCTTTGATAGTAATTACTATCAATTTACACAAACTGTACCAGATGAGTATCTCAACGACGTTTTTGATCGGGAGAGTGGCATCGGTTATGCCTACAACTTTGTGAAGTCCAAGGGAGATGAGTGGTTGATCGTTGAAATTGCCAATAGCGGTCTCTATAGGATTGATATGGACACGAAAGAGATGGTGAAGTTTTCAAATTGGAAAACCCCTCATCAGTCGGGTGAAATTCGGGTAGAGCTTGATGTTACAGATGATGGAAAGCATGTTTTTGCTTCTGAATTTGCTCGTAAATATAGTATTTATGAAATCAAAGATGATTGCGGCGTAGTATTACCGGCCAATCCGACAGCCTATGATGTACAATTGCCGGCTAGTTGTCCAGCTTCGCAGGTTGGGGCCGCGCTCAAGGAGAAGTTTGTGTTTAACAATTTTATTTCGTACTCGTCCCAATTTAGTGCAAATGGTGGAGAACTTAGTTTTTATGTAGTGACCGATAATGAGCCGACACCATGGACTCTCGTTACGTTAAGGGCGGCAAGTCACGCCTCGGTGCGGTTTGACTATCTGGCGCTCGGTGATTCATATGCGAGCGGTGAGGGTGATACAGAGCAAACTGCAGGAGGTGAGAGATACTATCGTCCGCTCACTAATACTTCGAGGGAGAGGTGTCATATTAGCACACGCTCGTATCCGTATAGGTTGGCAGAGGGAATGAGTCTTGACGCCAGTAGCTGGAATACGATTGCTTGTTCGGGCGCGACCGCATGGGACGCAAAAGGTCAGGGGTCTGCAGCCTATTTGGGTCAGTCGGATAGACTAAATGGGATTGGGGATACTCAGACACTCAAGAATCAAGCGCTCAATGAGCTTATACCTGGTCGTCATAAACAAGTCGAGTTCGTCAAAAAGTATAAGCCAAAAGTAATTACCTTGACTATGGGTGGCAATGACATTGGTTTTGGCGATAAGTTGACGGGCTGTGTGATGTATTTGACCACTTGTGATTACGTAGGAAGTAAGCGCGGGGATATCGCAAGTGCAATTGCAAAACAGTATACAAACCTAAAGTCGCTATACGAAGAGCTTTATCGTGCGTCAGGCTCGCAGGCAAAAATATATGTGGTTGGGTATTCAAACTTTATCAATGGCGACAAGAATGCCAAGTGTGGCTTGAACGTTGGGTCTCTTTATAATGATGAGAAAGAGCGAGAACTGATCGTCAGTAGCGTGACCTATCTCAATAATGTGATCAAACAAGCTGCAAAAGCAGCTGGAGTAAAATACATCGACGTTCAAAACAGCTTTGATGGACACAGGTTATGTGATGCCGGAGAGAAGTATGTTACGGGCATTGTTGATACTGCAAACATTAGTAGTAATCGTCAAGAATCTTTTCATCCAAACGCCAACGGACATTCTAAGCTTGCATTTAGTATATGGGGCAATGTATGGAGTGATGAGCTAGGGGCGGGCGAGAGTTTGCTTGATTATGATATATGTCCGGGTAGTGCACAAAACATATGCCCTGATTTTTATGCGACTAAAGAGACGATAGATGTCCCGGATTACTTTGCTAATGTTGATTCGAGTAAAAATATCGAAACAAAACACATAACGGATCCAATACAGAAGAAAAAGTCGTTGCTCGAGATTTTACTTGGTCCATTTACTTTTAATCCTTGGTCGCTTGTAAGTATTGCGCTGCACTCCGATCCGATTAGCTTGGGCCAGCATACTGCTGGGGACGATGGTTCGCTTGAGGTAAGTGTAGAGGTGCCGCAAGAGATTTCGGCTGGCTACCATACACTTGTAGTAACAGGCGAGACATACTCGGGTGAGGCGATAGAATATGAGCAAACGCTACTCATAAAAGGTGCGGACGACAACGATATTGACGAGAACGGTGTTGCTGATAGCGAAGATCCTTGCTTGTTTATGGCTGCATCGGGAGTAGATCGTGACCAAGATGGTATCGATGATGCCTGCGATCCAACTGTTATCGAGCCGCCTGTTGTTTCGCCGTCGCCGTCACCGAGTGTTACTCCGACGCCAAGCCCAACTCCGGATCCGGTTCAAGGCTTGAACCCTCTCGCGAATCTCATAAAGCACATCGTTGGTGTTGTGGTACAGGTGGTAAATGTGTTTGTTGGTGTTTTGCAGAGTCTACTAAAGCTCAAGTTCTGGTAAGACGACCGATGGATTTGCTATAGTTAATGTAAGTAAAAAAGGTGTTGTATGAAAAAGATAAATCAATTAAATTCCTGGTTTCTTGCGTCGGTTAGTGCAGTTTCTCTTTCTATTATCCTAGAGGTTGTTAGCGAGGTTATATTTGGAGGTGGGTCGACAGATTTAAGTATTGCCGGCTTCTTTGCTGGTTTCGTTAGTCTCGTTGCTGTTGTGTCGTTTGTTGTCGCAGTCGTCGCTATGTTTAAGACAAAATCATGGTACAAGATTGTACCGATTGTAAATGCGTTGATCTCACTTATTATTTTTGGACTAGCCTTTTTTGCCTATGGTTTTAGCGGCTATGGCTCATCATAAGTAATGCAATGCCTAGGGTATACGACAGATCGTATCGTGCAGTGGTTTCTTGTGGGTATTGTTGTCGTGGTAGTACAGCTAGTAAATACTGTCATAGGTGTTTTGCAGAACCTATTTAAATTTAAGCTGTGGTAGAGCAGTAATAGGGGCTTGATATAGTGAATCAGGTAAAGGTAGCAATATGAAAAACGCAAATCAGTTCAACCCTTGGCTTATCGCCTCGATCGGTACAGCCACTCTTTCGGTTATTTTAGAAATTATCAGCGATAATTTAATTAGTAGCGGATCGGTTAGTAGTGATATATATGGCTTCTTTGCTGGTTTCGTTAGTCTCGTTGCTGTTGTGTCGTTTGTTGTCGCAGTCGTCGCTATGTTTAAGACAAAATCATGGTACAAGATTGTACCGATTGTAAATGCGTTGATCTCACTTGTTATTTTTGGGCTTGCCTTTTTTGCCTATGGATTTAGCGGCTATGGCTCATCGTAAGTAATGTAATGCCTAGGGTATACTAGATTTATATGACAGATCGTATCGTGCAGCGGCTTCTTGTGGGTATTATTGTCGTGGTGGCAGTGGGTATGGCAGTGCATACTCCTTTGACGCTGTGGGCTGGGTTGCAGCTGCCTGAGTATGCACTTGTCATCAAGGCGTGGAAAGAAATACTGATGGGTATTGGACTAGCGCTGCTCATTTATGCAGCGGCACGGACGCAAAAAGTACAAGCCTTACTTGCGGATCGGCTGATGCAACTCAGCCTTGTATATAGTGGGCTGCATTTTGTGATGATGGCTATTTTTCAACATGGTCTCGACACAGCGGGCGCTGGCTTGCTGATTGATCTTCGATACGTGCTGCTCTTTGTGTTGGTGTATGGCACGCTGTATCTCTATCCAGTGTATCGACAGCTTATTTTACGGGCTTTTGCGCTGGCGGCAGCGGTGATTATCGGGTTTGCGTTGCTGCAAGTATTTGTGTTGCCAAAAGACGTATTGGCAACTATTGGCTACAGCAAAGAAACGATCTCGCCATATTTGACAGTCGATGATAACGAAGACTACATACGTATCAATGGTACGTTGCGTGGTCCAAATCCGTTGGGTGCTTATGCGGTGATAGTGATTGGCTTGGCTGTAGCGACGGCAATGCGCTGGAAACTTGGGCGTCGCGGGGTGTGGCTTGTCATTGGTGGATCGGCGGCGGCTGGTGTGATGTTGGGGGCGAGTCATTCGCGTAGTGCGATGATAGCCGCAGCAGTGGCGTTATTGGCTGCGGTAGTAATAGCCGCTAAGCCACAGGTGCGACGTCGGATTGTTATCGCTGCGAGTATTGTTGGTGTTATAGGGTTGGGCGCACTGTATCTTTTGCGCGATACATCTTTTGTGGCCAATGTGATATTGCATGACGATCCGCATATTGGTGCCGAGGTAACATCAAATGCCGGGCATGTGGATTCGCTACAAGACGGCACTGAGCGTATGTTGCGCCAACCGCTTGGTGCGGGTGTAGGTAGTACCGGATCAGCATCTCTTATTGGTAGCAATCCGTTGATTATTGAAAATCAGTATTTGTTTATTGCACACGAGGTGGGCTGGTTGGGGTTGGTGGTCTTTGCTTGGTTATTTGGAGAGATATTGCGCCGACTATATATGCAGCGCAAGAGCGCTTTGGCGCTTGGTGTGTTTGCTAGTGGCATAGGCTTGGCTGTGATCGGGCTGCTATTGCCGGTTTGGGTAGACGACACAGTGAGTATTACTTGGTGGGGGCTGGCGGCGGTTGGAGTTTTGAAAATGGGAAATAGGGGATGGAAAACGAAAAAAGCGGGAAGTGGAAAAAAGGAGAAGAATCATGGCGTATAGAGAGCGAACAACCAAAAAACAGCAAGAATTGTTGCAGTATATCGCTGATTTTTTGAATGAAAATCCGTATGCGCCGAGCTACCGAGAGATAATGGCGGCACTAGGCTATAAGTCAGTATCGACAGTGGCAGTACACGTCGATGCGCTCATAGCTAAAGGGTATCTGACGAAATCAGACAAATCTGCTCGTTCGATACGTGTTGCGAGTGAGCAGACGGTAGACACCGTACATATTGAATGGCTACGAGCCGAGATTGCCAAGCGTGACGGTGTCGAAGGTGCGACTGCTAAAGAGCGTGAAGCGTTGGTGCGGGTGCTGGCGATATTCGAGTAGTCCCTGATGGTATAATAAGGACATGAGTCGAGCCGCGTGGGCGCGTATTGGTGGGTATTTTAGCCAGCACTGGCGCAAAATAAGTATGATTAGTGTTGCCGCTGTAGCGCTAGTGATTGTAGTGGTGCAGCTGTTTGCGCCGTGGCCGAGTGTGCCGATGTATACGGTGATCGAGGGCGTGGATGTCGGTGGACTTTCAGCAGATCAAGCGACAGACAAATTAAATGAAGCGTATGCGAAGATGCCGATTGAATTATATTTTGGTAAAAATAATAAACCATACCGCGAACCAAAGGCGGGCGAGATTGGCCTTAAGATACACAGCCAGCCACAGGTAGACTCTGCGACATATGTATGGTGGTTGCGTATGATACCGACATCGCTTTGGTGGGCACACAAGGTAGTGGGGTATGAAGCGCCGCGTTACGAACGAAATAGTGAGAAGTTGCACGAGTATGTAAGCAGAGAGCTAGGGGAATCGTGCGAGGTAGAGGCGGTTAATGCGACACTCGCGTACAAAGACGCGACGTTGAAGGTCGTGCCGGCAATAGATGGCGGTACGTGTGAGCTGGATGAAGTAGAGGCGGTGTTGGCCAAGATCGAACCGACGCGTGCTAATACGAGCGTGCGTATAGCGGTCGATGAGCATCCTGCAAAACTACGCGATAATGATGCTCAGGCGGTTGCCGATAGAATAATAGCTCAAACAAAGGACGGCGCTCCTTTGGCAGTAGGCAACGACGTTGTAACTATACCGCAAGCAGATGTGTTGTCGTGGCTTGATTTTGAAGCGCCGGATAGCGGTGTTGTGGCAGTAGTGAACCCCGAAAGAGCACAGAAGTTTTTACACGAACAGGTGCTGCCAAAGGTGCAGATAGGTCCAGGTACGAGCCAAGTAACAACGCTTGATTTTACAGAAGTGTCACGCCGCGATGGGGCAAACGGCCGAACGTTAGATGTGGGGGCGACGGCTGCTTCGCTCACTGCTTGGTTGGCTGATGTAAATCAGCCGCTCGCTGCTATGACAAGGGTTGTGCCACCGACGGTGAGTTATACGCGTACATATAGCCCGACCGATACAGGTCTTTCAGCGTTACTTGCTCAGTTTGCGCAGGCACGTCCGGGCTCCTTTGGTGTGAGTTTTGCCGAGTTAGATGGCAAGAAGCGCCGCGCCGCGTATCAGGATGATAAAGTATTTCGGACAGCGAGTACCTACAAATTGTTTGTGGCGTACGGCACTCTTAAGCGAATCGAATCAGGTACTTGGCGCTGGACGGATCCGGTACATGGCGGACGTAGTCTGACCAAATGTTTTGATGACATGATAGTAAAGTCTGACAATCCGTGCGCTGAAATACTACTCGAAAAGATTGGATATAGGACATTGACGAATGAGTTGCGTGCTATCGGGCTCAAGAAAAGTTCGTTTTTGAATAGTTTCCCCGAGACAACGGCAGGAGATTTGACGATATTTGTCGGCGCGCTACAATCGGGTCAGCTACTCAATGCTGCGAGCACCAATACGCTACTATCAGCCATGAAGCGCAATGTGTATCGTCAGGGGATTCCAGCTGGTGCGAGCGGGCAGACAGCAGATAAAGTAGGGTTTTTGGAGGCATTTTTGCATGATGCGGGAGTGGTATATAGCCCGAGTGGTGCGTATGCGTTATCGATTATGACAGAGGGCAGTAGCTGGAAGGTGATTGCGGATTTGACTCGTGAGATTGAGAAGCTGCGTAGTCAGTGAACGTGAATCGTCTAGTTCTTAGATATCTGGTGTGACAAAAACATAAACATTTTCTATACTGGAGGAGCATATGAACGCACTACAACTGAATTATTGGCTCAAACAGCATTGGAAGTTGCTATTACTTATTATCGTGAGCGTGTTGGTGCTAGGACTAACGATTTTTCAGATTGTATACCCTAGTAGTCGTTTGGTGCCTGGTACAAATATTGATGGGTTGGATCTTGGTGGCAAAAAAGTAGGCGAAGCAGTAGAGATTCTTGATAAGGCCTATGGCGGCTTGGAATTGGCGATTTATTTTGGTGACAATGAGGCGGCATTTCAACGACCAAAGATGAGTGATGTTGGTGTGAGTGTCGACAATCAAGCTCGGCTCGAGCAACTTGGCTATCCGTTTTGGCTTCGTATTATACCTGGTTCAATTTTTTGGGCATCGGCGCTAGGCGACACTGGTGATATTGCTTATAGTTATGACCGCACCAAAATATCTGCCTATACACAAAGTAAAGTTGGCGAAGATTGTAGTATTCCACCGCGAAATGCCTCGCTCAAATTGATTGATAGCAAACTACAGCTGGTGCCGTCGATTGTCGGAGGGCGTTGTGATATCAATGAACTGCAACAAGCATTGGCTGAGGTGAAGCCTGATCCTGATCAAGAAAATAGTGTACGTGTCGCTATTGACCCAACGCCAGCACCGATTACCGATGATATGGCGCGTGAGCTAGCGGCCAAGCTCAATAGTCGTTTGGCGGCAGCGATGCCGATTGTTGTGGATAATCAAACTGACACTATACCGGGTCGTGTAGTGCTGAGCTGGCTTGACTTTACTGCGGTAGTGCCAGAGACAACTATTGATAATAGCGGTAATCAGACGGCAAGTCTAAAATTTGCGGTCAATCAAAAACGCATGCAGGACTATGTCGATAGAGGGATCGCTGCTAAGTTGATTAAGAAGCCAGGTGTCAGCAAAGTAACGACTTATGATTTTGCTGAAACTGCACGCGTGAACGGCGCAAGCGGCAGGGGACTTGATATACCCAAGGCTATCCAGTCTGTAGAGGACTATATAAACGCAAAGACCGATAAGGCGGTGGCTGCAACCGTAGTGGTAGCGCCAATCGTTGAGTATACGCGTGACTATTCACCAACAAGCAATGGATTTCGAGCGTTGCTGACGCATTTTGCGCAGGATAATCCTGGTAACTATGGATTGGCATTTACCGAACTCAGCGGTGTAGTGCATCCACGTAGCGCCACGTACAATGCCGATGCTCGTATGCCTGCAGCAGGCGTACATTCGCTCTATTTGGCATATACCGAGATTATGGAAGAACACGCCGGGACAATCCGACCAGTTGATATTATCAGCAGCGGAACTAATACGATCGATTGCTTTAAACAGATGATACAGCAGTTTGATGAAGGATGTCGCAAAGGTTTTTATGACTTTTTCGGTCACGCCAAGCTGACTAGTCGCGTCAAGGGTATCGGGCTCAATAACACGGTATTTAAAGGTGAAGAGACTGAAACTTCGGCAAATGATTTGCAAAAATTGCTGATCGGATTGCAAAAAGGTGAGATAGCACGTGCTGAGGGTGGGCAGAAGATTTTGAGTGCTATGCGCTCCACGTTTGACAATGATGGTATACCTCAAGGTGTGTCACAGGGGCAAGTGTCACATGTGATTGGAGCTGCCGATAAAGTGTATAACAATACTGCATTGGTACACAGCAATAATTATGGGTTGTTTGCCCTGACTGTGTTGAGTAACGGTGAGGGCGCTTCGTGGGAGAAGATTGCCGAGCTCACCAAAAAGATTCAGGCGCTAAAGACCAAAAAAGTACCAGCTGACGCTCGCTAGGTTTGAAAGCAAAAAGCCGCTTATGGTATGATGTAACGAGTAGAATTAAGGTAATTTGGAGAAAAACAGACATGGATGGGGGACCTTTTCGAGTGCCACGACCGGCGGAGAGACGCGTGAGCGGTAGACCTGAGTCAGCAGCGCCTCGTCGTGCGGAGCCTGCAAACGAGCAGCAAGTGGCAGAAGAGAAGCCAAAAGCGACTCATCGTAGCGCCGCGACTTCACAGCGTAGTACTGCACGCGAAAAGCAGCCGCGTCGCCGTGTTGTAAAGCCAATTTTATTGGCAATTTTGGCCGTTGCTATTATCGTAATTGGTTGGTTGGGGTGGTCGAGTATGCAAAGTACCGGCATGGCGATCGACAGTAGTAAGTATCAGGCAGTTTCAATTTCTGATGGTCAAATTTACTTCGGCAAATTAAGTGTTGTTGACAATGAGTTTGTGAAGCTCACTAATGCATATTACCTACAAGCACAACCTGCAGATGCAACCGATGAGTCTAAGGGAAGCCAGCAGTCGCCAGCGCAAGGTGATGTAAAGCTTATCAAGCTAGCAAATAAGATTTATGGTCCTGAGAATGAAATTGTCATCGCAAAGAGTCAGGTTTTGTCATACGAGAACCTTTTGCCAGATGGACAAGTGGCAAAATGGCTCAAAGATAACGCTGACCAGTAGAGATTTCCACTAGTTAAGCGATTGGACGTATCGAGTCCAAGACTTGTTATCGATTTTCTTTTGTGACTTTATCAGGATCAGCAAATTGTTCTTTGCAACAATGGCTGATTGTGGCCCCTTGGTCGAAGTGCCTACATAGAGTGTGAGATCGTCGACGCTTAGCTTGGTAGTGGCGCTAAATTTTCTGGCAAGCTCGGCCACCTGAGCGTCGGTATCACCTCTGAATTTATCTGGAATTGGTTGCTGACTAACGCTGATAGGAACCTCATCGATAGTATCGGTGTAGGCGTAGACAGGTGCTTTTTCGTCTGGGCTGACCCGCTGCCAGCCACCTAGCTGGTCAATAGATCTACCTTGAGGGAGTACGGTTTGGTACTCGAGATTTTCTAGTAGTGCGTTGGGGTCATTACGAGAGTTAGCTTGGTTGGCATTGTGCTGATCGCGGATTAATGCTCCGACAGAGAGTGATCCTGCTACAACAGCAACGGCTATGCCGAGGGTAATAGGCTTTTTGGCCAGCAAGAATTTGCGGGTTTTTGCCAGAGAGGTGTCCCGAGGTGGCGTGGTGTTTTGTTGTTGCTGTTCGTGTTGATCCATACCCTCACCTGAGTAAAATAGCTTATACTTATATTTTAGCATAACAGAGATGGGAAGTCAATAGAGGTAACGATCTGCGGTACTTATTATTGATTGCGTAATGTAAACGATAGGTCGCTGACATACGCGTGATGGTCGTCCTGGGCACTGAGGTCGATATGGATGACAAGTTTATCGCCAGCTTCGAAATGACAGTTTGCCGGATCGGCATTGCCGCTTGCAGTAGCTTTTTGCCAGCTGGTTTTTGCGCCAGTCGATACAGGAGTGGATGCATCACAAGGCGTCAGGCCATTTTCGTTGCTTCGGTAAAGCTGGTAGCTCACTGATGAGTCGGCGTGTGTGGTGCGGCCCATGAGAGAGGTGGTACCGGCAACGAATTCTTTGAAATTGCTCGGTAGCTGATACGTGATAAAGATGCTGCGAGTTTGCTCTTCATCGCTTGACGACGTCCACTGGTAGAAGTTGTAGGTTTCATCATCACCACAGATATCTGCTTGGCTACTCGTGCCGTTATTGATATCGAGTGTATCGGAGCAGAAGTCGGTCGTCATAGTGCCGGTGCCGTTGTTGCGAACAACTGCGCCACTGTACTCTGGGCTAAGGGTCACAAATGTGTCAGGTGCGGCGCTACAAGCACCCCAGCCATCGGCCTCGTAGCACTGAACTTTACCGAGTGTCGTGTCGTAGTACATGCTGCCGAGCAAGGCTTCGGCGCTGCTTGCTCCTGGTGCCGAGGCACTTTTATCGAGCGTAAAGAGTGTGGCTTGACCGCCGTTGCTACCACCGATTTTGACGTTTGGTGCGGTACTATCTGTCGCAACGACGCTGGCATTGTCTAGATAAAAGGTGCGCTCTGTTCCGCTGGTGAGGCCAAACACTAGATGATTACTGGAGCTGATGCCGCTTGCCGGGGTTTGGAATGTACAAGTGATACGTTGCCATTCTGTCGACGAAAGGGTGGCGCTTGCAATACATGGCGCGCTAAGGTTTGTGCCATCGGCCGAATAACTGATAAAGAAATCGTTGTCTGCGCTGGAGCTATCGTCTAGCTTGACTGACACAGAGGCGCTATAGGTGGTTTCAGGAGCCAGAGTGCCGTTGAGTTGGTTGAAAGCTCCAGAAGTTGCGCCCGATGTTTCGACTTTTACCGAGGCCTCTCCGGAAGCGATATAGTCTCGGTCGGCTGTATAGCGCTCGACTGTAGACAGTTCGGTGATGCCCCACGTGTTGACCTGGAAGGTTGAGGCAGAGGCACCTGCTGTTTCGGCGCCGGCATTGACCGAGAGGTTATTAGCACTGCTGTTGATCGAGAAGAGCGTTGCGGCAGTGTTGGACTGTACTTCGAGAAGCGGTCCATCGACTGGATCTGATGAATTGTCGCGAATAGTCAGGCCGTCAGTATGCGGAGTATTTTTGAGGGTTAGTTCAGCGCCACCGCTACCTGATGATTGACTGTTGTCATACGCATCCTGGAGCGAAGTACTGCTATTGGCACCGGCTGCTGTCCAGTTAGAGCCGTTCCATATCATTGTAGCTGTGGTGTTTTTACGCATGCTGATAGATTGCTCGATACCGTCGCCTTCGCCGACATTGATACGAAGGCTAAAGTTTTCGGTATTTGTGGCGGCCATCACGTAGATGATCCGGCCAGGTGTTGTGTTGGTTGGATCTGGGAGGGTAGCTGTTTTGCCTGTCGTACTAAAGCCAGCAATAACCGCCGAAGAAGAATTGACGGTTTGGCTGCTGATGGTACAGCTATTTGCCACGAGCGCACCACTCGTATAGCAGTTGGCGTCGTTGGTGACGGTCGAGAAAGTTGGTGTATCGAGGATTACGAGGCCTGGCGTGCCTGTGCCTGTACCTGCCCCACCAGAGAGTACGAGATCGCCGCCATTTGCATCGGTGCCACCTGCGGATCCACCTCGTAAGACCAAATCTCCACCGCCACTGCCGTCGCCAGTGCCGCCCATACCAGCTTCGATAGTGAGCTGACTGCCTTCTGTGTTGACAGTAGATTGGCTAAGGGTGATCGATTTGTTGCTACCACCGCCAAGTACGAGATCGCCTGTGTTGCCAACTGCAAAGACATCATCACCATTGTTCTGCAGTTGCATCAAATTGCCACTACCGGTTTTATTGATATAAATACTACTGTTGTTGCTGATATCTGCTTGGACACCTTGGCCTAGCTGCACCAATTCGTCGGCAGTTTTGCCGCCAACCGCACCAGAGTTGATCGAGTAAGGGGTAGCGGTAATATGTTTCATAGGAAGCATTTCACCATCGCCAATACATGCACCTGTACCAAACGACGAACAGGCCGCATCGCGACCTGCAATATTCATCGATAGCCACAGCTTGTTGCTGTCCCAGTCGACATCGTCATCAAATGGATTGTTGCTCCCCAGGCTTACTGAGAAGTAGCCGTTCTTTACCTGGACGCCGCTACTGGTGCCGTTATTGACATAGCTTTCTGTCCACTGCAGGTTTCGGTTTGGGTCAACGGCAGCTGTGCCGCTGCCACCTTCGTATATCTTGAATTGAATATTATAGTAACCATCAGAAACCACGGCCCCTGCTTTGCTGAGCAGTCGACCCTGAAAACTGATCGTTCGGTCCGTACTTGGCGCCGCCTTTGTGGCAGGTGCAAATATAAGCGTTGTAATTAACGCAACAATCATCGAAGCAAGCACTGCATAATACAGTACACCGCGTCGTTTAATACCAGTGGGGAGGTGACACCACATATTCATATATTTTTGTTTCTATATCTGTTTTTTTGATGTAGAAATGTTTGTTTGCTAGTGAAGTGTGGTGCCGTCAAAAGCTTGCCAATATTGTAGCACAAGCGGCTTATTTTAAGCAATAGAAGTATATGCTTTGAGCAAGTCCTTTGCGGGATGAAAATATAGGCTGTTTTGCGGCGACCTGACCAAAGTTGTTATGGTATAATGAGCCTAACGCCGGGAGCGTATAGGGGGAAGATAAACAAACAATGAAAGCAAATCGGATCATTGTTGGTCTTATGATTGCCGTTGGTATTACTGCCAGCGCCTCTCTACCTGTGCTTGGCGCAAGTTATGGGGGCGGAAGCGTACAGGGCTATGCAACCGACACAGCTCTCGACACTGGTACGATAGTGCAGCTGACTGGCAAGGATAGCGATCGCGTCAAGGTAGCCTCACAGGCTGAGCTACAAAATATGTTCGGTGTGACAGTTGATCGCAATCAGCTGCCATTTACCCTGACGAGCGAGGGGCTAGAAAACGAGACATTTGTGGCCGCATCGGGGACTTATAATGTGCTTGTGAGTACTCAAGGTGGTTCGATTGCGGTTGGTGATCATGTGACGCTGTCGTCGATTAACGGTGTTGCTATGAAGGCTGGGACTGAGGAAAAAACAGTGTTTGGTCGCGCCTATGGTGCGTTCGATGGCAAGGGTGTGACACTGGGGACGGCGACGCTCAAAGATACCGAAGGGCGAACAAACAAATCGGTGACACTCGGTATGGTGCCAGTCACAATTGATATCAAACGCAATCCCAATGAAAAGAGCACCAAAGTAGAGGTGCCTGAGTTTTTGGAGCGTATTGGTCAGGCGATTGCTGAAAAAGAAGTGAGTCCAATCAGAATATATATTAGCCTAGCGATTACTGCAGTAAGCCTTATTACGGCGCTCTCAGTACTGTATGCAGGTGTGCGCAACAGCATTATCTCTATCGGTCGCAATCCGATGTCAAAGAAATCAATCTTTCGAGCGCTGCTTGAGATTGTGCTGACAAGCTTCTTGATTTTAATTATTGGTCTATTTGCGGTATATTTACTACTGAGATTATAGGTGGGCAAAATGGGATTATTTCAACGTAAACAAGATACACAACAAGGGACGCCCGAAGAGGCGGCAGCGGTCGCATTGCTGTTTGACGATGCGTTCCGCGAGGAGCTCAAGGATAGGGGTCGTTTACATTTTGAACGTGTGATAAACGAAAACGCCGCTTTGTTCAAACAAGACCTTGATGCAACTGTGGCGCATGTCAACACAGAGTTGCGTCAACGCGTTGCTCGTCAGCTTGATTCGCAGTTTGAAGAGATCAACAAAGTAAATGCTCAACTAAAAGAGCATATCGCTAAGCAACTTGATGATCGGTTTGCTGAGTACGACAAGACATTAAGGGAGGCGCAAGACGCTGCCTTGCAAGCTTTACAGCGTAGTGCTCAGGCGCTCGAAGAGCAACATCGCCAGCTTGGATTGGCGCTCGAGCGCAGCATTGCTAGTCAAGACGCGATGCTGACCGGTGCACTCGAGGAAAACAAAGCGCGGATTGCTTCTATTAAAGATGCGCAAAATGTAGCTCTACAGTCGCTGAGTCAGAGTGCGCAAGCGGTACAAGAGCAACACCAGCAGCTTTCGGTATTGCTACAAAAAGGCGTGTCCGACCAGCAAGATATGTTGGTTGATGCATTTGAAAATAACATGGCTCAGATTATCGAGCATTATTTGTTGCAAGCGGTTGGCGATCAGTACGACCTCAAGGCGCAACTGCCGTCGATTATCAAACAAATGGAAGCTAGTAAAAAAGCTATTGTGGACGATATAGCCCTATGACAGAAGCTACCGCAACCCATGCCACGTATAAATTACCACCCAATGTAGTGAGTAAGGTTGATTTGGCGCACCTTATTAGCGACGCCGAGCGTATCGATAATGAGTTAACGACTTCCGCTGTGCATACTAGGACAAATACGGCCATCGAAGCCGAGTTGAGTACATCAGAGCGTTTGACGGCATTTTTGCAAGTCAATGATTTGCAGTTTAGCAATAATAGTTCGGATCGGATGGATATTATTCGGGGCTTGCGTCGTCTCAAGGATTCAGCGCCGGTGGTGCATATGACGTTTGCTGTCGAGGCAGATTATGAAAGTTTGGGTCAGTTGGTTGCATGGCTCCGCAGTAATGTGCATCCACAGGCGATTATCGCTACTGGACTGCAGCCGGCATTGATTGCGGGTGTGTATTTGCGAACATCGAACAGTGTGCACGATTTGAGCCTACGTGGGAAGATCAAGGGCGGTCGTGACGTACTCATCAAAGAACTGGTGGAGGCAACCCGTGGCTGATTCAAAGTATTTTGAAAAACTTGTCGCAAAGGGAAATCCTGTCGGTGAGATTATCGGTATCGATTCTTTTATGGTGAGTGTGAGGGGTTTGCAACCGACTAATGTGCACGCGACTGTACGGTTCGATGATGATACGCGTGGCTATGTGCACGAGGTGTTCGAAGATCACGTTGTCGTGATGAAACTTGATCCGTCACCGCTACGTATTGGTGCGGTATGTGTGATAGAGTCGCGCGATATTGTGACTCCAGTGGGCAAAAACTTCATTGGTCGCGTAGTCAATGTGTTCGGTGAGCCTATTGATGGCAAAGGGCCGATTACGCCAGACCAAGAGTGGGACGTGTTTCATAACGCACCGGCGCTGTATGAACGCGAACTGCTCGATACGCCAGTCGAAACAGGTGTGATGATTCTTGATCTAGAATATTCATTGGCGCGAGGGCAACGCATGGCAATGCTCGGTGATAGCAAGGTCGGCAAGACGGCATTGGCAGCGCAGGTCGCCATTAATCAGAAGAACACCGATATTACGGTTGTGTATGTGCTGATTGCAAAGCGTCAGCATGACGTGGCACAGCTAGTGAGCGATCTCGACAAAAATGATGCGCTTAAAAAAGCTGTTGTTATCGTAACAAATTCGTTTGAATCATTGATTTTGACCTATCTTGTGCCATATGTTGGAGCGGCGCACGGCGAGTATTTTTGGCACAAGTGCAATATGGATACGCTTGTTATTTACGACGATCTCACGGCGCATGCTCAGGCATATCGTGAGATATCACTGATTGCAGGTGTATCGCCAGGTCGTGATAGTTATCCGGGTGATATGTTTTACACGCACTCTAGTTTACTAGAGCGTGGGGGCAAGACTGCGGCGAATCATGCGAGCCAAACGTTGTTGCCGATTGTCTATGCACCAGGCGGTGATATTACCGCGTATTTGCCAACGAACGTTATGTCGATTACGGATGGACAGTGGATTTTAGATGGCCAGATTTTTAAAGACACTATGCGTCCAGCGGTGAGTACTGGTTTGTCGGTGACGCGTGTTGGTGGTGTTGGGCAAAACAAGCGCCAAAAGGCCTTGGCTGATCAGCTTAACAAGACATTGTCGGGGTATCGAAACGCCGAAGAGTATGCTCACTTCGGCACCGAGCTTAGCCCAGACGCGCAGGCAGACTACGACAAGGGTAAGGTGCTTTTTAAGCTGATGAATCAGGCGATAGGTGAAATTTATAATTATGCCGAACAGCAATTTTTGATGACTATCGTACTTGATAGCAAACCCGAAGAAATTATCGATGTCGATATGCTAAAGGCGAAAGTACATGATTATGCGCCGAAGCTTGTCGAGGACAAAGACCTCAAGGGTAATTTTGATGAACTATGTGCGCAACTCAAAGCCGAAGTGACAACGATCAACGAAATTAAGAAAGCAGCGATAGAAAAAGCCGCTAAAGCTGAGGCCGAGAAAAAGCGTCAAAGCGAAGAAGCCGCTAAAGCTGCCGAAGCGGATGCTGCCGAGAAGAAGCCGAATGAGGAGCCAAAAGCATGAGGCGTCCACTAGAGATTAAAGCCGAAGAAGTTTCGGTGCGTTCGGTGGTGAGTCTGACGTCGGCCCTCGAAAGCCTTAGTAGTATGCAGATTGCTAAAACGAAAAACAAAGTACTCATTAGTAATCAGTTTTTCGATGAAGTATGGAATATTTATAAGCAAATTCGTGTTGACGTGTTGTTTAATTTTGGACGTGCCCCAGATGAAAAGCCGATCGACAAAGAGTTGTTGATTTTGATTACCGCTAAAGGTGGCTTGAGCGGTGATATCGACCAGCGATTGATTCGCAAATTTCTTGAGTATTATGACGAAAATCTTCATGACGTACTAGTGATTGGCTATCATGGGGCGCTAAAACTCAAGCAAATACATGTCGACTACGCTTATTATTTTGATTTACCCGAGGGTGATTATATAAATGTAGATCCGTTGATGGACATTATCAGAAAATACTCACGCAGTCGGATTTTTTATCAAAACTACATCTCACTTGGTCAGCAAGAAATAAAAGATGTTGATCTGTCAGAGGTGGTATCGAGTAAAGGGCGTGTCGCAGATTTTGACACACTCACCAACGATTACGTGAGCGAAAAAACGCATATTTTTGAGCCGAGCTCTTATGCGGTGGCTGCTTATCTCGAAAACTCTATCTTGCGATTAACAATTTCGCAGTTTATTTATGACAGTCGGCTAGCTCAGGTAGCGAGTAGGTTTAAGGCAATGTCGGCCGCCAAAGAGCGGTCAATGGAAAAGGCCGGTGAGTTGCGTATGGAATACAACCGTTCCAAGCGCAATCTTGTCGATACGCGACTCAAGGAGAGTTTGGCTGGTCTGAAGAAAATACGTGCCGGAGGAGCAGAATTATGAGCGAACAGCAATCGGTATACAAAAAAGGTGTCGTCAGGAGTCTCAAGGGAATCGTCATCAAGGTTCGATTTGACGAGGACATGCCCGGTCTCAATGAGATGCTGTATGTTGATAACGAGAAGAAGTCTCCCCTACTGGTCAGTAGTCTTACTGGTGGCGACACGGCAGTATGTTTGAATATCGGCGGCGATTATAGTATTCAAAAAGGTGATGCGGTGACTCGGAGTGGTCGTAGTCTTGAGATTCCGGTTGGCGATGCTATGATTGGGCGCGTATGGGATGCAATGGGTCGCCCAATTGACGGCAAGCCACAGCTCGATGATGCGACGCTCGCGGATATGCCAAAGCGGCCTATTTTTGCGCCAGCCTACCAGGAAACAAGTTTGGTAAACCGTCCCGACGATGTGCTCGAGACGGGTCTCAAGGTGCTTGATTTTTTCACACCATTTGTCAAAGGTCGCAAGATTGGTATCGTTGGTGGTGCTGGTGTCGGTAAGACAGTGCTCACGATGGAGATTATCAATAACGTTGCCGAGGGTTCTGGTGCAATTAGTATGTTCGCCGGTATTGGTGAGCGTATTCGTGAAGGTCATGAGCTCTACAAAACTCTCGAAGATAACGACCTCCTAAAGACAACGGCAATGTTTTTTGGTCAGATGAATGAAAATCCAGTGCAACGTAGTTTGATCGGTCTGAGCGCTATTACTTTGGCCGAATACTTCCGTGACGACCAGAAAAAAGACGTGCTGCTATTTGCTGACAATATGTATCGCTATATTCAGGCGCGAAACGAGGTATCGACGATTATCGATCAAACACCAGCCGAGGGTGGCTATCAGCCAACGGTATTTAGTGATGTTAAGACTTTCCAAGATCGTTTAGCCAGCAATGAAAACGGTTCGATTACAGCATTGCAAACTATCTATGTGCCCGCCGATGACCTTAGTGATCCGGCAGTGCAGATGATTCAGCACGAGCTGGATAGTACGATTGTGCTATCGCGTGCTGTGGCTGCTCAGGGTATTCGACCGGCGGTTGATATTTTAGCCTCCAAATCAAGCCTTTTGACACCAGAAGTAGTGGGCGAACGGCATTATGACCTCGCCACTCGATCGACGGCTATTTTGCAAAAATACGAATCACTCAAAGGTATCATCGCTATCATCGGTGAGTCTGAGCTGTCAAACGAAGACCGTGATGACTACAACAAAGCCAAGCAGTTGATAGAGTTTTTCAAGCAGCGGTTTAATGTAATGGAAAAAGTAACCGGTGTTCCTGGTGAGCATATCAATCGCGAACAGACGCTTGATGGTGTCGAGGCGATTATCGGCAAAACAGAAAAAGTGAAGCCGGTATCTCAGACGGCTAATCCGGCTGCAGCTGCGCCAGAGGCGGGCGAAGCTAAAACAGTAGATGAGGGGTAGTTTTTATGGTGAGCGATCCCGAAAAAGCTGAGGTGAGTGAGGCCGAGCAGGCGCTGGTAGATAGTGTTGGCAAGCCTACGATGTCAGTCAAGGTGTACGCACCATTTAAGATGTACTACGAAGGCACTGCCTATAGTGTGAGTGCCGTTAACGAAACGGGGCCATTTGATATATTGCCACGTCATCGTAATTTTCTTTGTATGCTTGTTCCGTGCAGTCTCAAAATTGTAAGCTCGGAAGGTGAAAAAATTGTCAAGGTACACCGCGCATTAATGCATGTTAAAGCCGATAGTGTCGTCGTTTTTATGGACGTTTAGTTTGTCACAAAGTAGTCAAAGGCAAATGATTGGTTGGCTGGTGCTGCATTGGCGCTACAAATACTAAATCCAGCATTGGTACGTGTGACATAGTGCTGTGTTTGACCAGCAGCCGCGCCGACAGGACTAATAAGCACATGGGGTTGATTACTGAAGCGCTGGTTGAAGGTAACCTGAACAAAGCAGCCTGCTGACGGATTGTTGCCGGTGTTGATATTGACTGTACCAGTTGTGTCCGAGCCATTGATTGAGGCCGTGCCACCGCTACCTAGTACACCAGAGTTAATGCTGCGACTTGGTGTTGGGCCGGTAAAGCTAATATGGTTGGGGATTTGCAAAGTAGCATTGCCGCTCAGTATGAGCCGAGTAACGGTGATCTGTGATGCGGTCATAGCGCCGCTAAACGATGATGCTCCTGATACAGATAGGTCACGAAGCGTTGTGCTACCTTGGATAGCAGTATTGGTCGCAACTTGCAGGCTATTGATTTGCGTATCAGCTAGATTGGTTTGACCAGATATCGTCAGGCTTGGCCCCTGAATACTACCACCAGTCTGTAGGTTGCCTGCGATATTGAGATTGCCACGCATGAGTGTTTGGCCTGCGATAATGGCGTTGCCTTGAATCGTAAGCGTTTGCGCAGAACCGCCAACGGTCGCATCGGTGTTGGCGAGCTGCTTGAGGGCGTCTTCGGTAAGTTCTTGGCTGGCAACGGTTGGTTCTTCGGGTGCTTTTTGAGCGTTAAAATAATTAACAGCCGTGACAACCGCGCCGATAGCAACGACCAGTAAAAAGAATAAGAAATAGACATTGAAGCGACGGAAAAACTGCTTGAGTGGCGAAACTTTTTTCTCATCAGGCTCAGTGGACGTGCTGTTTTCCTTGGCTATGTCTTTGACAGCTTGCTCTTCCTCGAGTTCATCGGGGGTGAGGCTCAACGCATCTGCGGGCACGTCTTGCTCGACCGGTGCTTCTTCGGTCGGCGTTTCGTCTTCTGTCGGTGCTGTGTTTTTGTCTGGCTCCATGAGTTGTCATTTTGTGAATTATGCTTACGCCTAGCTTACTATACTTGTCGGCTTGACGCTAGTGCTTGGCATAGGTGATAATGAGGTGTAGTAAGCTTATGCGAAAAAGAGGATTTTGGAGATACACTTATCCCCTGCTGGTGGCAGGCTTGTTGACGATAGGTTCGGCGGGGACGGTGTTGGCGCAAGTCTCATCGAGCTCAGATAACTATCAAGCGACAGAAACGCAGTTTAGTTCTGGTTCAGCGCTCGAGAGTTGTTCTGACGAATATTGCGCGCGTGCCTCTATTGGCGATGGCGGTGCCGGTAGTAGCAATACGATAACGGCCAATTTTGGCGCAGTGACGCCGGACGAGCCGCTACTCGAAGTAGTCGTAACGCCAGGCGAGTCAAACCTAGGTGTGCTTACGACCGAACAGACGGCTACCAAAGAGACGACTGTCCAGATTCGTAACTATCTGAGCGAAGGCTATACACTACAGGTGATCGGCGACCCGCCAAAGTACGGCGATCATGCATTGGCAACGTCTGATACGCCCGAGGCTTCAGATCCGGGCACAGAACAGTTTGGTATAAATGTTGTAGCAAACACAACACCAACTGTCGGCAAGAATCCTGTGCAGGTACCATCGGGTGAATTTAGCTTTGGTGCAGCAACCGAAGATTACGCCACACCAAATCGTTTCATGTATGCGAGCGGGGACGTTATAGCTCGTAGCACGATGTCGTCTGGTCGCACCGACTACACTATCAGTATGGTTATCAATATCTCCAATCGCACTCCCGCAGGACACTTCTCTGGCGACTTTGCCGCAGTTGTCATACCTCTTTATTAGAAAGGCTTAGTGGTGCCTGATAAAATGTTGTGGATAAGTCGAACAAGGCTATTGCACAGACGATATCGCTAATGCTACAATGCGCGTGTATCCCTTGTAAAAGTAGAGGGTGATAAAAATAAACATAAAGGAGATATATGAGAACATATACACTCAAGTCAATTGCTCGGCGTGGCACGTTGCTTGGGGCTGCCTTTGCCATTGCGGCATCGACATTTACCCCATTTGCACCGGCTGTCTTCGCTGATGCACTGAATCCGTTGACGGATCGTAGTTTGACACTCTCGAGCTCGGCACCGGGCTGGGATTATCTAGACGGTTCGGGTAATGCTACTTATGCACCACCAAACAGCGGTGCGAACGGTCAAAAAGTTGGTAATACTTTTGACTTCAAGGTAAGTACCAATACCGCTAGCGGCACCGATAAGGTGCAGGCTATCACATTCCAGTACTGTACAACTCCAGCTGGAAACTGTGTTGCACCTGGCAACAACGAATATACAGAAGATGAGGATGAAGAGGGTGAATTTACCCGTAACCCTAACGGCCCAGCAGAATTTGCAGAAGAGCGTAGCGACCTCGAGGTTGTTATCGATGCTCCGACAGAAGCGACACTTGCCACACGTGTTTCAGATACGTCATCTACTACTAACGCTGACGGTGTTGTGACATCTGTTCCTGTGCCAGCGACAGCAGGCGGCAACTTCATGGTGTATTATCTCGACGAAACAGATAACACATGGAAGCAAAGTACTGGCTGGGCAATGGATGTTGCAAACAACGAAACCGGTAATGTTATAGATGGCCCTGCTGGTGTACCAACAGCAACTGGTAAAAACAACGAAATCCAACTGACTCATGCAGCTGGTACTCAGGGTTTTCTCTCTGGCCAGCGTGTCAAGGTAGTATTCTTTGCGACAAACAGCAACTATATTACCAACCCTGGTGAGGGCGCGTTCTTTGTTCGTATGAATACGTATAAAGATGACGAAGCACTTACCAGTGAAAACGTAATTGATGGTGGCGTAACAGTAGCCAACGTCATGAACCTCGGTATCCAGATCACTACCAAGGTACTAGAAACTATGGACTTTAGCGTCGGTACGGTAGATCCTTATACGCTTGAAGCTACAGGTTCTGCAGGTAGCCAGTTACACACTGCAAATAATCACACTGTCCATAATCCATGTGAAGCTATCGTAACCAGGATGGACGGTACGCCTAGTAGTACTGAGCCACGAAACCGTATCCAATTAGGTGATTCAGACAGCGAGTTCTCGCTAGCAACTGACAAGACCTATAGTGGTCACAGCTATTGGCGACTTAGCTCCAACTCAAGTGCTGGTGCAACTGTGTACTACAGTGGCAACACACTTACCAATACAGTTGAAGACGAAATCAAGCCTATTGGTGCTACCGCAGAAGCACCGCAGGTTGGTAGCGAACAGTTTGGCCTGGCACTGGCTAACGGTACACTTACTGCCAATGACCCACTATGGGATCCAGTAGCTAATACAAACCCTACTCATGTATTCCCAGTCAATTATAATATTGAGCGATCGACTGGTAAGGTATATGAAAATGGTGCCGACAATGCAGCGGCTGGGCTTGCTAACCCATTGGCTGCAGGCGTCCATTCAAGCGTAACAGCTGCAGGTATCTCAAACCTTGGTGCAAACGCAAGCTGGCACTCACCTCGCTTGTGGCCACTTCAGCCGCACGCACAGTATGATCGTGGAGCTGGTATCGTCAACTCTGACTACATAGTTGCAGGAGGAGACCCAGCCGACGATATGATCAACACAGCATTTGCCTTTGATCCTACCTCGATGCTAGTACCTGTACCGCTTGCGTCACAGGACAATCAGGTGGTCAACTGTGTGACTGGTAAGATGCGCTATATAGCTAACATCGAAGCCACCACACCAGCTGGTATCTACACTACCAAGATCAACTACATCGCAGCTCCACAGTACTAGAGTGACTTTTATCAAGAAGTCGTAAGTATTATACGAGTAACAAAACCGGCCCTCTAGGGGGTCGGTTTGCGTATTGGTGTATATCCATACGCATAATGCTTGAGGTATTGTACAATAACAGGTATGAGACATTGGCTCTTTCGGTATCATGCCCATGCGCACATGTGGCGGCATATGTTGCCTTATGAGGCGTTGGCGATATTTGTGATTATCGTGTTTGTTGTGGCGATGCCGACGTCGGCATTGCGTTTTGCAGAACGCGGCCTGTTTATGCATAGCTCTGAGCCGGGTGAAACCACATCATATACAGTATCCTTTCGCTACATGAGCCCCGAGCCAGTAGGTTCGGTGGATATGTTGTTTTGTATCGACCCCATCCCGCATCATGAGTGTGTGACCCCACTGGGGTTAGATGTATCAGATGCGGTGCTGAGTAGTCAGAGCGGCGAGACGGGCTTTGTGATGGATGCACTCGCACCAAATCATATTGTGCTGTCGCGCGCGCCTAGTATGATATCGAGCGCGGGCATATCGTCGTACGTATTTGATAATATTGTTAACCCTCTCGATACAGGACAATCCTTTTCTATTCGATTGCGTAGCCACGCCAGTACCGATGCTAGTGGGCCACAGATAGACTTTGGCTCGGTGAAGGGGCAGGTGACCGATGGTGTTGTCTTAGAGACGCAGGTGCCACCTATGTTGATATTTTGCGTCGCCGAACAGGTGATGGATCAATGTCTTGGTACTAATGAAAATTATTATACCGATATGGGAGAGTTGAGTTCCGATTCGACATTGACCGCGCAGTCCCAGATGGCTGTGGGCACAAATGCGAGCTCGGGATTTGCGATTACGGTAAACGGTGGGTCTATGGCGGCAGGTACTAGTGTGATTGATTCGCCGTCAACACCGACAGAGAGCCAGCCTGGTGAAAACCAGTTTGGGATCAATCTCGTCGCAAATAATGCCCCTACTGTAGGTAGTGACCCAGAGGGGACGTGGACAAACGCTATTCCGACACCAGATTACAGCATGGCAAATCACTACAAATTTGTTCCGGGTGACGTGGTCGCATATTCACCAAATGTCAGCCTGATGAAAAAATTCACCGTTAGCTACATCGTTAATTCTCGTGAAGATTTGAAGCCAGGTGTGTATTCGACCACAATGACGTTTATTGCTAGCGGTAGATTCTAGTAGTTGATGCAGTAGGGCTTTTAGTGATACAATACCGCTAATACTTAACAGAATGTTGTAGGGGAAAATAGATAGATGAAACGCTTGAAGAGCTTCATATTAATCGCGCTTGCTGTTGTAGTGGCTGGCGCATACGCCGTGCCCGCGCCGTCAGCCGCAGCGCAGTCGTCGTCACTGAGTATAGCACCAAAGAAAGAATACGTTATTGAGCCAGGTGATTCGGTCGACGATAAGCTCACTATTCGTAACCTTGATAACAGCGCAGATCTCACTTTGTCACTTCGTGTTGTCGACTTTACGTTTACCGATGATGGCGGCACGCCAAAGCTATTTCTTGAAGATGATGCCCCTCAGACAACTTGGTCGCTAAAACCATTCGTAACTGTTCCAAAGACAGTGACGGTCCCAAAAAGCGGTAGCAAAACACTCGATATGAGCGTGGCGTTTCCGGCTGGTCATGGTGCAGGTAGTTACTATAGCGCGATTGTTTACTCTACAAGCGCTCCCGATGGTGCTGGTAACGTTGGTCTAGCAGCGTCTGGTGTGACACTGGTGTTTGCACAGGTACCAGGCAAGGTAAACGAAAACCTCAAGCTCGAAAAGTTTGGCGCTTATCAGCAGGCTACCGCTAACAAGGAAGCAGGCTACTTCTTCATGTCGCTGCTTGAGCCACAGCGAGTCGCCTACACACTGAAGAATAACGGTAATGTCACTGCAGCACCTGTAGGTAGTATTACCCTCAAGAATATGTTTGGTAAAACATATGAAATAAGTAACGTCAACCCAAGTGGCTCTTTGGCGCTTATTGGCCAATCGCGCACCTATACAGCCTGTATCAAGCTAGCCTCACAAAACATTAATTTTAGCGGCGATAGAACGAGTGCCAATACCTGTGTCTCGGCTGGTCTGTGGCCTGGCTATTATAGTGCCGACCTCAATCTATTTTATGGACAAAACGGCAACCCGACACAAGAAATTATCAGCAAAGCATCGTTTTGGTATCTGCCATGGTGGTTCCTGATCATCGTCTTTGTCGTCCTGCTACTATTGGCATATATCGTATGGCGCATCACCCAGGCTGTTCGCAACCGGTCTAGTGGTAGTATCAAGCTTAAAAAACGTAAATAACAGACAGGATTCGTACTGTAGCTCGTATCGCGCTACAATAAGCACTATCATGATGATACGCACGATTCGTTTTGGCGCACAGTGGGCATTGCCAGTACTTGCTGGTATGTGCCTGCTGGCGTTGTTTGCGTTCGTACGGCCAGCCGCAGCGATCAATCAACTGCCGCTTCCTCCGCCGGCACCTGGATCGTATGGTGTTGAGGCGACCAAAAAACAACCGCCACCAACGCAAGGTGCGAGTATTACGATTCCTGGCAACGGCGCGTCGTTTAGCGATTCGCCAATAGATGTGCGCGGTATTTGCCCGACCGGACTCTTGGTGCAAATATACAACAACGGTGTGATGGTCGGGGCGGTGATGT
This sequence comes from uncultured Candidatus Saccharibacteria bacterium, assembly GCA_964557445.1. GTDB lineage: Bacteria > Patescibacteriota > Saccharimonadia > Saccharimonadales > Saccharimonadaceae > UBA2112. The sequence continues at coordinate 13,975 of CAZLAF010000002.1, read as the reverse complement.
GCATAAACGGTAGTTTTAGTCTGCAGGTTAGTCTGTTTGCCGGAGTCAATGAGCTAAGCGCTATCGTGTACGACGACCTAGAGCAGGCAGGGCCGACCTCAAATGTTGTGACAGTCAACTATAACGATACGCGCTTTACAGCTTTTGGACAGTTGATCACGCTCACTAGTTCGTATGGTCGTCGGGCCGTACCGGCAGGCAATTCGCTGAGTTGGCCACTGCAGCTATCTGGAGGCACCGGACCGTATGCGTTTAGTATCGATTGGGGCGACGGTTCGCCGCTAGAGCTCAAAAGTCAGGCGCTGGCTGGTGTGGTAAATATAGCACATGTATATAAAAAGGCTGGTATTTACCAAGTGAATATTCGTGTGACAGATGCAAACGGCGTGAGTGCGTTTTTGCAAGTCATTGCAGTGGCAAGTGGCAAGGTAGATGCGGCAGCCGCAGCAACCGGTGATGATAAGAACAGGTCAGACAGAGAGCGGATAATCATTTTGTGGATACCGGCCGCAGTGGCATTATTTTTGCTGTTTCCTGCCTATTGGCTAGGGCGGCGCAGTCAGCTCGTATCGCTTCGCAACAAGATGCTCAAAGAGCGCGACAGCTATATGGATAAGTAGCTTTGCGGCAGCTGTGGAAAACTTGCTTAAGGTAACTCTTGACAACCATAACCGTTACTGTGCTACACTGATGACAATCCACCACGTGAAAATAAACAATAAACAGTGAGGAAAAAGAGGAAATGAATTCTCTTAGATTTTTATTTGACCGTCAGGTGCGCTATTTTGGTGCGGCGGTAGTATTAGTACTGGCAACCTTTATGCCGGTTTTGGCTTCGGCTGCTCAGATAACTGAGCGTTCAATAGCACTTAGCAGCTCTACAAAGAGTGCAACTGGTGTTGTTTACGAGATAGAGTTTACAGCCGATAGCGCACTAGATGAGGGTGCGGTTGTCATTGATTTTTGTAGCAACTCGCCATTGATCGGTCAGACATGTACTCCACCAACAGGTTTAAGCTTGACAGCTGCTACTGTCTCGGCTGGCTGGACAAAGGCTGCAGCCTCAACAGCCTCAAAGCTAGTTTTAGAAGGTGACATAGAAGCAGATGTGAACACGGTCACTGTAACAGGTGTAACGAACCCAAGTGCAGCTGGTTCGATGTACGCAAGGATTCTTACATATGCAGTACCGGCAACTGCTGCAGCCTACACTGCTGCAACTCCAGGTGCATATACCGATGACGGCTCTGTCGCTATCTCGATAACCGAAGGTATCGGTGTATCTGGTGCCGTCCTAGAAAGCCTTGTTTTCTGTGTTGCCAACAAAACAATCGCAGCTAACTGCGCAGGCATCGATGCAGAAGAAGATGCGCCAATCGTAGCGCTCGGTGAAGATATGGGCGAGGGCGAACCGACAGTTCTCCAAGCTAACCAGCTCTACACTGGCTCAGTCTTTGCGCAACTCTCGACAAACGCAGCAGGTGGCGCTATCGTCAACCTCAAGAGTAGCGCGAGCTGTGGCGGTTTGGTTCGTGCAGGTACAAATGTATGTGATATCGCTCCAGCTGGATCTGCTGGTACGGTAGACGCTACCACAAATAGCGGTAAGTTTGGTCTGACGGTGGCAGATGCAACAGATGTCGGTGCTTCAGCATTTGGTCTCCTTGATCGTCTTGGTAGCTACTCAGCAACTAACTACACGCTAAACTTTGTCGATGCAACGGAAGGTATTTCAAGTCCTTATGGCGACCCACTGCTAGGCACAAATAATGTTCCAGCAAGCAACAAGCAAGTCGAGATTACCTTTGGTGTTGCAGCAAACAACAGCACACCAGCAGGTCTCTACTCAGCAGATCTCAGCTTGATCGCAACTGGTAAATTCTAGATACATAGTTGATACTATTCTTAGATACAAAAGATACCCTCGAATAAGAGGGTATCTTTGTTTGCAAACATAAGCAGGTCTGTTATCATGGTTGTAACTACGTAAAGAGGGAACAGTGTGTTAATAAAAAAACATATCCGATTGAATATTTTTGCGGCATTGGCTGCTATCTTGGTGCTGAGTGTTTTGCTGGGCTCACAAGCCTTTGCGCAGTCTAGTGGAGCAAATGCCGCCACAAACGTGCTTAAGGTGTCTCCTGTCCGTAGCGACATCGAGATTCAGCCGGGTGAGACAAAGACCGTTAAAGCTTACGTGACAAACCTAACGGACAGGCCTATTACAGTACGTCCAATTGCAAATGATTTTATAGCAGGAGATGAGCGCGGTACTCCTGCGCTGATACTCGATGCCGATGAGTTTGCTCCAACACATAGCCTCAAGCGCTTCATGAAGCCTTTTAAAGACGTTACAATCCCAGCAGGCAAGATGCAGGTGGTAGAGGTAGTAGTGTCTGTGCCAAAATCAGCTCAAGCTGGTGGATATTTTGGTGCCGTACGTTTTGCGCCAGCTGATCCAGACGGCGGTGCTCAGGTAAATATGAGCGGTAGTGTGGCGTCGCTTATGTTACTGTCGGTACCCGGAGAAACAGTCGAAAAACTGACGTTGACCGAGTTTGCCATCCAGCAAGGCGGTAAAAGTGGTACATATTTCCAAAGCTCAAACGATCTACAGGCAACTGTTCGGTTTGAAAGCAAGAGTAACGTGCAGGTTGCGCCATTTGGCAAGCTGACCGTTCGCTCGGGTGACAAAGTGGTGTACGAATATGATTTCAATAGCGCTACAAGTAACCGCGATATGATTCTTCCTGATAGCGCCCGACGCTGGGACGTGCCCCTGAAAAATATCGGTAGTTTTGGGCAATACACCGTCAATGCTACTTTTACCTACGGAAAGAAAAACCAGACTGTTGAGGTAGAGCAGTCATTCTGGGTGATCCCACAGATGGTCATTATCATCGCTATCATCTCCGCTATAGTTGTTGTGCTGTTGATTGTCGGTATCATATTCCTCATCCGCAAGCGCAGTCGTCGCAAGTCACTTCGTGGAAGCGGTGGATTCCGGCTCTAGAGTTATCGGACTACTCCTTGACTCTCACCTCAGTGTTCGGTACAATTAGCTCTGCTATTCAGCTATATTCCCGCGTAGCTCAGCGGTAGAGCATTCGGCTGTTAACCGAAGGGCCACTGGTTCGAATCCAGTCGCGGGAGCCAAGCTCAGCAGGTAAATGCCCAGACCGGGTTCCCTGACCGAAAGGTCAGATTTACCCCTTGAGTTAGACAAGAGTACTAGATGTCACCACAAAGGTACAAAACCGATGGAACCGTCCGAAAGGGCGGTTTTTTCGTATTTAACCCTGATGTTTAGTCCTGAATTTAACCAGTTTCCTATGGGGTGGCTGGACAGTCGAAATGCTGACCTGGTTCCTTGACCGAGCTTGGTTCTACACTTGATCGACGGCTTTGGTAAATGCTGTTCATTGATAAGGAGAATCGAATTAGTTTGATGACTCTGGACCTCCTACATACCTAGGGGGTTCATCATTTTTTTTCCAGTCAGGAGGAGACGGTTCTTTAGCGGTATTATGCCACCCTTCTACTTTTAGCGACGGGAAAGTCGTGGGCGGTCTTGGCCCTGTATAAACCCACTTTTCCTCTATCCTGGCAGTACCGCCAATGCCAAGATGCCAGCCGTTTGGCGTTTGTCTCCAGGCCATCCAGGCTTTTCCATCTTTCCGTACAGTAACGTTGTAGAGGTCAAGCACCGGCTCCTTACTAGATACGGGGCTTATAATCAAAATCGGGTTGTCTTTATATGTTTTACCATAATTACGGTAAAGTGCTAACTGCTGCGATTGTAGGTTATTGAGGATCTCTTTAGTCTCGTGATACTCTCGGCGGTCAAGCTGGGTGCCCTGTTTATCACTACCTTTTATTCCGGTCTTTGTGCGAATTGTTCTTCGATACTCTCTTAGCTTGCTATTTCGTAATCGAACAGCTTTACGAAAGCTGCGCATGACCCCGTGTACATCTTCGATAGTCTGAGCCTCGGCTATACTCTGCAGCCATAGACCATGAAAGTCATTCGCAAGTTTAATGCGCAAATGTAACCCCCATATAAATGCAATATATAGATTCAGCGGCAGTTTTCTGCTACTGAAGTTTGGCAACACTCGGATAAGGGTTTCGCTGCGTGCGACGAACGCAAATACATGGATAAAAGGCAGTAACAGGAGAGGGAGCACGATAGATAAACCTAGGCTCGATAGCACGTCCTCGCCATAATGAAGACTCCAACTATTTTTTACATGAATCGTCACGTATACAAGTAGCGCTAAGCCAATTAAACCAAGTAGAGTTTCCATAATCGCTTTTACTAGCCGGTGCTCTTTTTTATGAGCAGCGGAGGCAGCGAGTAGAGATAAAAGCAGGATGGTTGGTTGAGCGACAAGCTCTGCAGTAAGTGGTAATGACTCAAGGTTTATATAAAAACCGATTAGTGCCGCTGCGCCTAGTGTGTCGCGCAGGGTATCCTTAAAAAGAGCCGTACCTCTTCCGTAAGCTGCGGCACTAAAGAGCATGGGTACACCAACAAAGATTATAATGATGACAGTGTCTTTAATAAGGCTTAGGTCCCAGACTCCAATATCCCAGCCTAGGTATACTAAAATTGCCGCATACAAAAAGTAGAGGTATAGAGGAATTTGAACTTGCCAGACAAAGAGGTGTTTAAGAATATTTTCTAGCTCTTGTGCAAGATGGTGGCGGAACTTTGGAATAACAAAAGCCAGCAGTACTGCAAGTCCAGCTAGTATTATCGAGGCAAGCTCACGATTCGTTAATTCAATCATCACAAATACTACTAGGTAACTCCATGCACTGAGTTTATCAAATATACGGCGCTTGATGAGCGTATAGCTAGTTAAATTTTAGGATGCCGCTCTTAATGAGTACTTTATTTGTGATTCCATTAGCGAAGGCGGTTTTCTCTATTTCACTACCGCTTCGCAGCACATATCTCGAGTACTCGACAATTGGGGTAGCTGGTGGCCTTACAACTTCATATTGTCGTAGGATGTTCTGCGCAACCGCGTAGTGCCGATCGATCTTTGCTTGAAGCTTTGGAGTGACACGGATTTTTTTCACTTCCTTTTCGATTAAGGGCTCTAGTAGTTCGCATAGCAGGTCTTCGTTTATGTATTTTTCTTTACAGTTCGGATCTACCTTTCGGGTGCAGTTATAATACACGAATCGTTTGTGGACGCCAGTTTTCTTGAGCAGTTTTATCTTCTCCTGTGCTGTCACTTCGGCACCGCAGCGGCCGCATTTCAGGAGGCCTCGGAAGGCGAATTGTTTTGATCCCCAGACGCCTTTGTTCACTCCACGGGTTTGCTGCACCTCATCCCACAACTCTTTTGAAACGAGCGGTTTATGTGCGCCTTTGTACCATGGATTTCCCAGGCCTTCGGGATATTGAAACTCTCCGTAATAGAAGGGGTTGATCAGCATTGCCAGTACACTACTTACCGGTACGGATCTGCCGCTTCGTGTTGTAATCTCTTGCTCGTCGAGCCAGGCTTTTAGTCTTCTACCGCTCCAGCCTTGTGCGGCTTTATGGAACATTTCAGTAATGATATCCGCACGGTCCGGGTCGGGGATAATGTCAGTCACGCCACCGAACGACCGGTTAATGTAACCGAGCGGAGCTGTACCGGGTCGCCACCCCATTTCGCATTTCATGCGTATGCCGCGCTTCACGTTAACACTTTTGTTGTCATTCTCAAGCTTTGCCTGCGAGCAGAGAATCATGAGCAGGAACTTCTCATTCGGACTATTCGTGAATGTTTGTGAGTAGGTGCGTATGTGCAGTAACTTATGCTGATCCATTAGGTCTACCACGGACCCTAGGTCGCCAGCATTTCGACTTAGTCGATCCGGAGCCCAGGTGAGTACTGCATTGTATTTATCATTCGCTATTCCGGCGAGCATTTGGCTATACACGGGTCGTTTACCAGAATCTTTGGCCGAGTGACTCTCTTGTAGTTCGCAGACGACATTCAGCCCTTCGTTTACTGCCAGGGCTCGCATTTCGGCTAGCTGTGAATCGATGCTCATAGCCTGACGTTCGTCCGACTCTGACGACTTTCGTGCATAGAGACAATATCTTAGTTGAGGTGCTTGTTTTTCCATTGCAAGCAACAACATACTGCCAAGCGGTAGCAAAGTCTAGCGAAAAATGAGATAATATACTAAATTATGAGTTTATTCAAAGTATCTGGCAATAACGCCTCTCGACTGAAGCCAATTACGAACCTAAATGGCAAAAGAATTCTCGAACGCGACGTCCAGCGTATTTTTGAAGCGAGCCTTCACGAACTACTCGGCGTACACTTTCTGGCGAGCGAATATTCAACTAGCTTTGGTGGCCGAATGGACACACTTGGCATCGATGACGAGGGCAACCCATGCATTATCGAGTATAAAAAAGGGCAGAATGAGAACGTCATCAACCAAGGATTATCGTATCTTCGCTGGCTGCTTGATCATAAAGATAGTTTCGAAAAACTTTGCAACGAAAAGAATATCTCGATTGCAACCCAGTGGAGCGCTCCACGTGTGATTTGCGTAGCCGAGAGTTACAACAAGTTCGATACTGATACTGCGGACTTATTACCAATTAAAATTGAGCTATACCGCTACAAGCTGTACGAAAATGGTCTATTGACGCTGGATACCGAAAACCATCAGAAGGTGAAGCTGCAAGACGCACCAAAGTTCACTGCCGATTCTGAGAAGTCTGAAAAGCTGCAGGAGACATTTACACTCGACCATCACCTGGTAATGGCGAGCGAAGAAACCAAAGCACTGTTCGAGGCGCTGAAGGAACGAATCCTGGCTATTGATAAAGATATTATCGAAGATCCGAAGAAGCTATACCTAGCCTACAAGACAACACGCAACTTCGTTGATATCGTCTTTAAAAAGTCAAAGCTAAAGCTCTACATTAATATGAAAACCGGTACGCTTGATGACCCAAGAGGTCTTGCTCGTGATCTCGAAACACCTGTGCATATTGGCCATTGGGGGAACGGTGACTATTTGGTTGAAGTCTCCGAGCACACCGATATCGACTATGTGATGGAACTCATCCAGCAAAGCTACGACATCAATCAGTAGCTAGTTGCTGCGTGACCCATTCGTAGCTCTGAATATTGTTGCCGCCTACGTGCCACTCGTCTATTTCTTCGAACCTCAGGCCGCTTTTGCCAAGGTATGAATAACCGTTTTTGTAGTTGTAAGTAGACGCAGGTCCATATGGTGTCGGGATAATCCACTCGACGTCCGTCTTATGATTGTCCAGATTGGTGTACGGCTCGCCGAATAGTTCGACGAGGTGATTGTATTGGGTTTTGACATAACCCTGGAGTCTTGTGCCATTTCGCAGCTTCATTGCTTCATCGGTGATTTTCATACGTAGTTCCTTTCTTCAGCAACACAACATACCGCCAAGCAGGGATTTAGTCTAGTAATCATCCTACTCGGGGCTTTCTTGTCGCTTTTTCTTAAAGTATTCATCCATCTGGTCGCTAATAATCTCTTTAGCATCAGGGAATGCGCTATAAAACTCTTTAGCAAACATGGCGCCAAGTCTCTCTGGTTGGATTGGCTGGTTCGGGTCATAATCGCCAGCCTCCATTTTTGCTTCATGCATCTGACGGCGCAGCTCCATCCGCTCAGCTAGTTTGTCTAGCATATCGAGCTCGCCACTGTAATACATTGGATCAATACCTACCGGCATATGGGAAACGCGCCCAATACCACGCTTGTCGAAGTATTCAGTTTCGACTCTTGTCGAGGCGTACTTCGGATTATTATGGCGGAGGTAAAATTCAATTGAACGCTGAGTGTTATTCTGGATATTTTCCATTAGCTTGGCTTCGACGTAGTCGTTCATGGTGTCTTGGCCAATCTCCTGGGCATCGCGCACGTCATCACGAAAGCTAGTGTCGTCTTCCATCCATCGATACAGCGTACTCCGAGCGATGGCTGCTTTTTTGCAGGCACGCTGAAGGTTAGGGTTCTCGCGAAGGAGCCCGAGGATTTTATTCCTGTTCGCTCGGCTGAACTTCGTCATCGTTACCTCGTACGATTAGCTTGCGCTTTAGGCCAGTCTCATTTTCCCAGCGCCGCATAATCACTTCGGCGTAGGTTGGTACTTTTTCCATGATGTAACAGCGCCTGGTTAACTTAACGGAAGCGATGAGCGTACTCCCCGATCCGCCAAAGGGTTCCACTACGAGGTCACCACGCCGCGTCAGGACCTTGATGTAGGGAATAAGGATATCCAGTGGCTTTGTACCAAAAACGACGCCCTGGCCGGAGCCTTTGAGGTCATCGGCATTGAACTCGATGAAGTCGGTCGGCATGTATTTCTTGCCTTTTTCGTAGCCTTCCCATTGCGGCTTGCCGGAGATGGCGAACAGGGCAGTTTCGTACACTTCTTGAAGAGGGCCTTCTTCCGGATCGGTGTTATACGGAACATCTCCCGAGCCACCAACGACTGCGATGTCGTGTTTGGAGAAAAACTTGTACTTTGATGAAAAGCCCTGGTGCCGGTTCGGCAGATGCCATACGATCATATTCTTGACCTTCCAATACTTTTCCATAGTATTCCACATTTCGCGCAGGTTCTTCCAGTTTTCGTACGAGATGATGCTGAAGTCTGGCTTGGCGTGTTTGGCCACATTCGCCATCCAGAGCTCGATGAAGTTATCTGGCAAGCTTTCTGTCTCAAGGTAGATGCGGTCACGTTTGGCGCCAAAGCCTTTAACTGGCTTGCCGCCGCGCTTTGCATGAAGATAGTCGAGTATGTACGGTTCGTCGGTCATGCACATATCGGCTTTTTCACCGTTCATGAGCTTGTCGAAGTCAGCTTCGATGGTGGAGTCGCCGCACATCAGGCGCGAGTCGCCTAGTTGATAGACGTCGCCTTTTTGGACGGTAATTTTCTTGATATTGAGCTTCTTCAGCTCTTTTTTTAAGTCGAATGAAGCCTTTTCTTCGGTATCCTCGATAGCGAATACGTCATCAAGCTCTTCGGACTCGAAACCGACGTCAGCCAGCAGGTCTTCGTCGAATTCTTTTAGCAGTGCGTAATCCCAATCGCCCCCGGTTTTATTAAGCCGGAGGTTGAGCTCGCGCTCTTTGCGTTCAGTGAGGTGAAGCTCTACCACTGGCACTTCGGTGTGTTTCATTTCCTGAAGTACCTGGAGCCGCATGTTGCCACCGATTACGATATTCTTACGCGATGGGTGAGCGTTAATGATGAGTGGGTCGACCACGCCGAACTTTTCGATACTTTCACGCAGCTTTGCCAGCTGGTGATCTGACCATGTCCTCGGGTTGAACTCGCTCGACTTCAGTTCGTTGATATTGATGTGCTGCACTTGCAGCTGTGCGGTTGGGGAGGTCATAAGACGCTTCCTTTCTCATGCTCTCCAAATAAAAAGAGCATAGATTAAGTTGTTAGAAGTGGAAGCACAAACAATTTACCTCAGTTGAGATAAAAGGTTCGCCTCCTTTCTATCAACTCTTTCTATGCTGTATATAGCTTTGAATGAATTGGGACTTGTGATCCGGTAAGGTGCTAGCCGTATGGCTGTATTTAGAATAACACCGAGCAGTGCAGGGAGTCAATATTAAAAAACCATTTTCAATTCTCGTCAATTCTTGACAATTCTCGTACGTTCTCGTCACTGACCCGTGATTTCTTGAGGTAAATGAGTTATAATGTTGTGTAATATGCCATCAAAATTACAAACACTTGAAGATCGATTATGGAATGCTGCGGACGGGTTACGAGCGAACTCTGAACTTAGTTCAAATGAATACTCAACACCGGTCCTCGGGCTGATCTTTCTTAAATATGCAGACTATAAACTCGAAACACTAGCTAAACAGCTCGGAACAACCAACCCCGATAAGCTCGATGTCCAGGCGGAAGGTGTGCTTTACCTGCCCGATGAGGCACGCTTTAAGACATTGCTGGCGCTACCAGAGGGTGCGGATATTGGCAAAGCTATCAATGATGCTATGAAGGCGATAGAAGCTGAAAATGAAGACCTTCGTGGTGTTTTACCAAAAAATTACACCACTATAGACAATCAGATTTTGGTCGATCTGCTAAAGAATTTCAACTCAATCGATTTTGCAGAGGGCGATGTGTTTGGCAAGATCTATGAATATTTCTTGGGCAAGTTTGCTCTCTCTGAAGGTCAAGGTGGCGGTGAGTTTTTCACGCCAACCTCACTTGTTAAGCTTATTGTGGAAATAGTTGAACCGTATCAGGGTAAAATCTTTGACCCTGCCTGCGGTAGTGGCGGTATGTTTGTGCAAAGTGCCGAATTCGTCCAGGCGCATCATAAGTCCGCAAACACGTCTTTGTCAGTCTATGGTCAAGAAAAAACTGCTGCTACTGCTCGACTTGGCAAGATGAACATGGCTGTTCATGGGCTATACGGCGACATTCGCCAAGGCAACACGTTCTACGAGGATATCCATGATTCTGTTGGTAAATTCGATTTTGTCATGGCAAATCCACCGTTTAACGTAAATGGCGTAGACAAAGATCGCATAAAGAATGACCCACGGTATCGTTTGGGTATTCCAAATGTAGATAACGCTAACTACTTATGGATCCAACATTTTTATAGTGCACTGAACGACACAGGTCGTGCCGGATTCGTTATGGCGAACAGTGCCAGCGATGCTCGTAATAGCGAACTAGAGATTCGCAAGAAGTTGGTTCACGACAAAGTAGTAGATGTTATGGTAGCTATCGGCCCTAACATGTTTTATAACGTGACACTCCCTTGTCAGCTATGGTTTTTCGATAAAGGTAAGAAAAACACCGACCGCGCAGACAAGGTACTGTTCATTGATGCACGCCATCTTTTCCATCAGATTGACAGAGCACATCGTGAATTCACGCCCGCTCAAATTGAATTTATTGCAAACATCGTGAACCTATATCGTGGCGAAGACCCAGAGTTTAGACATGGTAGCGAGGAACTATTCGCTGAACATGGCCTAAGTACTGAAATGTACGAAGATAATTTGGGACTTTGTAAAGTTGCTAGCCTAGACGAGATACAGGAGCAGGAATACACCTTAAACCCCGGCCGATATGTAGGCGTAAAAACGGGTAAGGTAGAGGATCTAGACTTTGTAGCCGAGTTTGAAAAACTCACTGAAGACCTCGGGTTGTTAAATGCAGAATCTCATGAATTAGAAGAACTGATCGATAGAAACACGCGGGAGATGCTTAACAAATGAGCATCACGGTGAAGGTTAAGGAGGTACTCCAGCCTGTACGCGGGTCGGGTAAGCTGAAAAAATCTAACTATCAAAAATCTGGTTCTTTCCCAGTTATTGATCAAGGCAATAATGTAATAGCTGGTTTTACCGACCAGGAAGAATTGCTTATCAGGGCGCCTCTACCCCTGATCGTCTTTGGTGATCACACGCGAGCACTTAAGCTGGTAAAGGAGCCGTTTGTTCGCGGTGCTGATGGTACGCAGCTTATTTATCCTAAACCAACTATGGCAAATCCGGTATTTTTTTATTACGCACTAAAAAATCTAAATTTATCAAATTATCATTATGCTCGTCACTTTAAATTTCTTAAGGAGGAAGAAGTTGAGTTGCCAGCCCTTGGTGATCAGCTAAAGATTGCTGAAGTACTAGGAGCCTACGACGATTTTATCGAAAACAACTTTAAAAAAATCAGAAAACTGGAGGCTATGGCTCGCTTGCTATATCGTCATTATTTTGAGATATCCAAATCTAAGGATTGGAAAGAGTTGCCATTGTCAGAGCTATTGGTGGTACATAGGGGTAAATCGTATAAAAGCTCCGAACTCTCAGATAGTAAAGGTCTACCATTTGTAAATCTGAAGTGTGTAAACCGTGGCGGCGGATTCAGAAAAGATGGCCTGAAATTGTTTACTGGTTCATATAAGGATGGTCACTCCGTTAAAAGGGGTGATCTGGTTATGGCTGTTACCGATATGACACAGGAACGTTTGATTGTTGCTCGCGCCGCACGAGTACCAAGCCTGGAAGGCGGTAGCGGGGTTATCTCTATGGACATGGTAAAACTTGACCCTAAAGACGGCTACGAGAGTGACTATCTCTACTCTATGTTTCGATGGTCCGGATTTGCAAATGAAGTTAAAAACCACGCTAATGGCGCAAACGTCCTCCATTTACTACCGGCAAGAATCACGGACTATAAGCTGAATGTTCCGCCTCAGTCGCTACGATCAGAATTCGCTGGGAAAGTGTCACCAATACTCGACCTCATCGATGCCCTTGAGCGAAAAAACGAAACGCTATCAAGAGCGCGTGACTTGTTACTCCCTCGGTTAATGTCTGGAGAGATAAAGTTATGAATCTGAACAGCGAAGACGCAACTACCGAAAAACCAGCACTAGAGTTACTGCAGAACCTGGGCTGGGAGATTATGGATGCCTTCGCTGAGACAGACGGTGCTTTGCCTGAACTATCTGGGCGCGAACGCTTAGATGAGGTTGTTTTGGTAAAGTACCTGCGTCCCGCACTTGAAAAGCTTAACCCTACGTCACCTCGCGAAGCTATAGACGCCACCATTACCGAACTCCAACGTGATCGCTCGACTATGACGCCAGTTGCGGCAAACCAAGAGGTTTATAAGCTCCTAAAAGACGGCTACAAGACTGACATTCTAGACGACAACGATGAACCTATTACGATCTATGTCGTAGATATGATGAATCCCGCAAACAATACATACGTTGCAATTAGTCAATTTTGGATCCTAGGGCGACTACACAAGCGTCGACCAGATGTGATCGGCTTCGTAAATGGTCTACCACTAATTCACATCGAGCTAAAAGCTCCCGATAAAAAAACACGTGATGCGTATACAGACAACTTGCGTGACTACCGAGATACCATCCCACAACTATTTTGGTATAACCAGTTTATTGTTATAAGCAACGGGACCGATACGCGCCTAGGCAGTATGACTGCGCCGTTTGAACATTTCGCAGAGTGGAAGCGAATCAATGACGAGGGCGAAGCGGGTATCGTTAGCCTCGATACAACCATCCGTGCCACTTGTGAGCCGGAGCGGGCCATCGATATTATTGAGAACTTTATATTGTTTACTGTGGGTGACGATGGAAAAGTGGCAAAAATTGTTGCCAAGAACCACCAATTTATCGGCGTCAATAATGCTGTAGAAAGCTTACAAAATGGTAATGATGGACGCCTTGGTGTCTTTTGGCATACGCAAGGTTCTGGCAAAAGTTATTCAATGGTATTTTTTGCGCAAAAAGTACTTCGAAAAATCCCAGGCAACTGGACCTTCGTTGTTATTACCGACCGACTTGATCTGGATAGTCAGATATACAAGAATTTCGCTCGTGCTGGCGCGGTAACCGAGCCAGAAGAGCAGGTGCGAGCAGATAGCAGTAGCGATCTACAGATAAAGCTCGGCGCTGATCATCGTTATGTTTTTACGCTTATACACAAATTTCAAACATCGGACGGCGGCGAGATGCCTATGGTGTCGGATAGAAATAATATCATCGTGATGACCGACGAGGCGCACCGCACGCAGTATGCAACGCTGGCTCTTAACATGCGAAAAGCACTACCGAACGCAAGGTTTATCGGATTCACAGGCACCCCATTAATTGCAGGCGCTAACGAGAAGACTAAAGAAGTATTTGGTGATTATGTAAGTAAGTACAACTTCAAAGAAGCGGTGATTGACGGTGCTACGGTGCCTCTATACTACGAAAATCGCATACCAGAGTTACAACTCACCAATGAAGATTTTGACAAAGATATGGAGCGTTTAATTGATGCAGCCGAGTTAGACGAAGAGCAGGAAAAGCTATTAGAGCGCCAGTTTGCTCGCCAGTACCACTTGGTCACTCGGGATGATCGACTGGAGCGAGTTGCAGGAGATATAGTTGATCACTTT